>JBIIKG010000268.1:0-3334 GCA_044233275.1 Crocinitomicaceae bacterium
TTTTTGACCATTTTCCAAACACGCTGATTTTCTCGAACATCTTTTATTCCAAGATGATCTAAATGTCCCATTCCTGTTATAATGTGTTGTGTGATATACGTATTGTCCTCCATTCCTGGGAACCAAGGGAAGCCGCCATTCGAAACTTGAATTCGTTCCAATTTACGTAAGTTTTGTTCGAGTTCATTCCCCATTTTGTTCAAATCAAATAACAAAGCAATGCGTTTCTTGCGTTCACTTTCATCTTTCGCCTCAAGAACCCATGGAGTTTCTTCTAACATCAATGATTTTAGTTCTTGGTTCTTTTCTAAATTAGATAAAAATGCCTCTGGACTCGATTCTTTCCAGCTATCAAACACTTCCTTAATTTTTGGACTCGAATTGACAATATTGAAAGCCAATGAATTTGAATAGAAACGTGTGAAGAGTTGCTCTGCGCATTCGTGAGGATATTCCATCATGTATGGCATTGCCTGAATAGCGTACCAAGCTGGATTAGAAGTGTATTCTAATGTTAATTTGTGGTGTTTTAAACTCGACGAAGCATCACTGCTTACCAATTTTGTGAAGGTGAAATCCTTTGTGCCTATACCTTTACTTGGCAATGGAAGCGATTCAGTAACCAACATTCGATTCGACAAAATTGGCAAGGCCATTTCTTCTCCATCAGTGAAATTTCCTGCTGATGCGACGACACGATACGTTACGGCTCCAATTCCAAAAGGTACTTCAATATCCCATGCCAATCGGGCACTTTGACCTTTTTTAGCGGAAAAATCAATAATCGCATTGGTGTTTTTGAACAACGCATCAATTGGTTTCATTGTGGTTGCGTCAAATAACATCAGTTGGGCATTTCCACTTAAGTCACCTTCCGATAAATTAGAAACTTTAGCTGTAAAGGTCATTTTGTCCCCTTCACGCATAAAGCGCGGCGCATTTGGAACAACCATCAGTTCTTTCTGCGTAACGATTTCTTTTTGTAAGTAACCAGTTTTTAAGTCTTTGGTATGTGCTAAACTCAAAAACTTCCAACTTGTCAACGATTCAGGAACGCTAAAGGAAAGGATGATTTCACCATTTTCATTCGTTTTTAATTGGGGAAAGAAGAAGGCTGTTTCACTCAAGTTGGATCGAGTTTTTATTGCGCCAAGATTTTGTTTTCGATTATTTTCACCTGCCATTTCACCTTCAGCCATTCCATTTCCAAAAACTTCGGGTGCTATACTTTTATCATCATCTTTTGAGTTTTTAGTTCTACTTTTTGAGGCAATCACAACACTTTCAAGATTTTTCTCTTCTCGTTTACCAGCAAATCCATCAACTAATCTCGTTTCACTTACTTCATCCATCATAACAACTCCTTGCTCGAAGTCACTTTCAACATAATCAAGACTACCTCGATTGTAAACATTGCGATATGTGTAATAATTGTTATTGTATCCCCACCAATTCAAGTTGTCATAACTGCGTGTTTGGTAATAAGAGTATTTATTGAAGTAATTATAATAAATTGTTGATTGTTCTTTTCCAAATCCACTTCCATCCCAATAGCGTTCTGAATAATTACTGTTGAAAATATTCATGTAGAATGAATTGGCTGTGAACTCATCTAAAGAGGCGTCGTACATAGCAGCGAGCATTTCAGCAACTACCTTTTCTCCTTTGGGACCTTTAATCTTTACTTTCCATTCCTCTTTTTGTCCCGGCTGAAGTTTATCTCGAAATGTCTCAAATGATATATCCAAGATTTTATTTGTGAAAGGAACAATAATCGCTTGATCAATATGATGTTCTCGTCCATATTTCACAGCTGCCAAGTGAATGGTCAAATTACCGCGGTGTTTCTCTTCAATAGGAATGGAAATTTTCTTTTGAGAACGACTCAGTGTAATTATTTCACGTTTAATGATGATTCCTTTATGTTCAAGTTCGTATAAAACTTTCAAATCAGTTGCTGCAGTTGCAATTAAAAATTCTGCTTTTTCACCCGGTTCACAGAGCATTTTTAAAGGTGTAAATGACCAAATTTCATTCACTGCGTTACGCTCAGATTTTTGATCATTGACAATCATGTATCTTACGTCTGTAACAGTTTCACCAAATTCATCTATAGCAGAAGCCTCAACTACATAACGTCCTGGTTCCCAGTTTTTCATGGAAGTGAATTCTACAGAATCGATTAATCCTGTATTGAAGGGTAAATCAAGTACTACAGCACCTTTTGGATAATTGGCGATTTCATTTTCATTTTCGTATGGGTCATGTGGGAATAATTTTGCATAATCTTCTTTGGAAATTTCCTGCATATCTGGTTTTTCCCACAAGGCACTTCTGAAAACAGTTTTGGGTTCAATTAATTTGGTCACTCGAACATTTCCTTTTGCATCTACATCTTGACCATTGAGGTTAGAAGTTGTTATACGGAAAAGGTTTTTGTCTGAACGGTCAATTTCACTCGGAATACCAAGTGAAAGATTCATGGCTGTAAATCCAACACGGACAAATTGCTGTGTGCTGCGTGTTTCGCCATTCATATCAGTCACATCAGCATTGATAGAGTAGGTATAACTTGGATAGAATTTCTTATCAATTGAAAGATCTTCTTTTGCTTCAAACTCGATAATGAATTCGCCATTTTCATCTGTTTTAATACTTCCGTTTTCAATAACAACTGCTGATCTTTGCGGTGTATACCCCCAACGATACCATGACCATGAAGGAAATGAACTTGTACGTGTGATGCGATATTGCACATCTGCGCCATCAACATTTGATCCAGCAAATGATTTTGCAGTTCCGGTCATGGACACTTTTTGCCCAATTTTGTAGACGCCTGTTATCGGTTTGAATTCTACTTCAAATTTTGGACGTTTGTATTCTTCAACTGAAAAATACTTCGAGCCATAGGTATCTGAAATACGCATTTGGCCAGTTATTCCTGTTAAAGGAACAGTGAAACTCCCGCTGAATGTTCCAAAATCATTAGTTGTTAATTTTAAATCGGACACTTTTTGACCATTGGCATCATACATTGTTACAAGCGACATTTTTCCCACTCCTAAGGTGTGATTATCACCGCTATGATTTATTCTGATTCCTTTGAAATGAACCGTTTGCCCAGGTCGATATATTGCTCTGTCAATAAAGAAATGAGTGGTACTTGTAGGCTTATTGTTTTGATAATCTTTGTACTGATAAAGCTGACTGCCATTGTTGTAACGGTCGTTTCCTTTGCTTAAATCGATGTAGATGTTTCGGTATTCGCTCTTTGAACGTATGGTGATCATTCCATTAGCATCGCTATTATAGGATTCTTGCTTAGTGATATGGT
>JBIIKG010000009.1:0-33166 GCA_044233275.1 Crocinitomicaceae bacterium
TTTGGACCAATATATATTTCTTGTAGTGTTGGTACAAGCTGTACATCAACTGTTTGGTCAGCTTTTGGAACAGGAACTAATCAAACAGTGAGCACCTACCCAATTCAGATTGTTGATGGTATTGGAACAACATTATTAATTAACAGTGTATCTGGTTTACCTGCATGTGGTTCTGTCCCTTGTCCTACTATAACATTAAACACTACTGCCCAAACAAATGTAGCTTGCTTTGGAAATAACACAGGTTCTGCAACTGTTAACGCGACAGGTGGCGCAGCAGCATATACATATACTTGGTCGCCAGGTAATTTAAACGGTGCATCACAATCAAATTTAGCTACTGGAACCTATACCGTAAATGTCGTTGATGCTAATCTTTGTCCTGGTTCAGGAACTGTAACAATTACCCAACCAGCTGCTGCACTTTCAGTATCAATGGCAAATACCCCTGCTACTTGCGGTGCAAACAATGGAACTGCAACAGTAACTCCAGCGGGTGGTACAACTACCTACTCTTATGTTTGGTCACCAAGTGGTGGAAGTGGAGCAACAGCAACAAATTTAGCTGCTGGAGCCTACTCAGTTTTAGTTACAGATTTGAATGGCTGTCAAATTACTGGCAATACCACTGTACCTTCTAATGGCGGACCTTCGATATCTGTTTCAACTTCTACTGGTGTTACTTGCTTCGGAGGAACAAATGGTTCAGCGACAGTTTCTGGAAGCGGTGGAACAGGAACATTGTCATACAATTGGATACCGGGAAATTTAACAGGTGCAACACAATCAGCACTTTCTGCAGGAATATATACTGTAACGGTTACAGATCAGGGAGGATGTTCAAATTCAACAACGGTAACAATTAATGAACCTACTGAATTAACACTTTCAGCAGGAACCATAAATCCAGCGAATTGCGGAGCTACTGATGGATCAGCATCTGTAATTGCATCAGGTGGAACAGGTACATTAACCTATACATGGTCACCCAATGTGAGTTCAAGTGCCAGTGCAACGAATATTGCTGCTGGATCTTACACCGTTACAGTGCAGGATTTAAATCTTTGTTCTGAAACAATCAATATTGTCGTAACCTCAATTGGAGGTCCAACAGTTACATTGGCATCTTCCAATGACGTTTCTTGTTATGGTGGAAACGATGGTGATGCAACTATCAATGTAACTGGAGGAACGGCGCCGTTTACCTATGCTTGGTCACCAAGTGGAGGTTCAGGAGTTTCTGCTACTAATTTAAATGCAGGCACTTATTCTGCAACAGTAACAGATGATCTAGGTTGTGTTGGTTCTGTAAATGTTATAATCGGTTCACCAACACAAATTATCATTAATGAAACAATTACAGATATTATTTGTGGATCTAGCTTGGGTCAAATCTCAACATCAGTAACTGGTGGTGATGGAACTTACTCTTATGATTGGTTGCCGAATGGGGAAACAACCTCCGGCATTTCTGGTCTTGCTGTTGGCAGCTATTCACTAGAAGTAACCGATGGAAGCGGGTGCTCTGTTCTTGAGAATTATGTCATTTCTACCACTGGCACCTTGACAATAGTAGCAACTCCCGCTTCAACAACAATCAATGCTGGAGAATCAGTTCAATTAAATGCAAGTGGTGCAACATCATACACATGGTCACCGGCAACAGGTTTATCTGCAACGGATATATCAGATCCTATTGCCACGCCAACTTCATCTATCACCTATACCGTAACTGGATCGGATGCAAATGGTTGCGTTGGAACTGCTTTAGTTAGTATTAACATTCCAATCGATTGTGGTGAATTATTTCTTCCAACTGTATTTTCCCCGAATGGCACTGGACCAAGTTCTAACAACGTATTATGTGTTTTAGGAGGATGTATTGCTGAATTAAACTATGCAGTTTACAATCGCTGGGGAGAAAAAGTTTTTGAAACTACTGATAATACTATTTGCTGGGATGGAATGTTCAAAGATAAACCAGTTAATTCTGGGGTGTATGCCTATAAAATCTATGCAGTTTTATTTGATGGAACTACAATTGAAGAATCTGGAAATCTAACAATCGTTCGCTAATACTTGAATCATGAAAAAATTAATTAGAATTTATTTTTGTATCGGTCTTGCTTGCATTAGTTTGAGCGGAAATGCTCAAGATGTTCACTTTTCGCATATGGAATTTTCACCCATGACCTTAAACCCGGGATTAGCAGGTGCAAATGGTCCAATGCAAGGAATTGTCAATTACAGAAGTCAGTGGAATAGTGTTGCTGACCCGTATAAAACTATTGCAGCTTCCTTTGATGCACGTTTCAATGACAAAAAGCGCAACAAAAGTGGAATCATCGCGGGAGGAATCAATTTTTACAATGATCAAGCGGGTGATTTAAAAGTAAACACCAACAACGTTAACTTAAATTTAGCCTATCATTTAATTCTTGATAGATCAAGTACATTAGGATTGGGGATTTACTCAGGCTTTGGTCAACGCTCTATTTCACCTGAGGGAGGAAAATGGGCAAGTCAATATGATGGGAATGCTTATAACGCAAACTTATCAAGTGGTGAAGTATTTAACTCTCCGAGCTTTTCTTTTTTCGATGCGGGTGCTGGTTTGGTCTATACATACAAAAATGGTGCTGGCTACATGAATCAAAACAAGCAGCGATTTATCAATGGAGGAATAGCATTTTACCATGTGAATAGACCCAATTATTCATATATCAATAATGGTGAGGAGAAATTGTATATGCGTATTTCTGGTTTCGTAAATGCAAATATTGGAATTGCCAATACACGCGGTTCAATTTTACCTGGGATCTATTATCAACGACAAAAATCTGCTCAAGAAATATTCTTTGGAGCGAATTACAAGTATAACTTACATGAAGGATCACGTCACACAGGTTTTACTAGACCAATGGCTTTGTATATTGGAATGTTTGGACGTGTGAAAGATGCCTTAGTTGGAAAACTAATGTTTGAATACGATCAGTTTTCAGCTGGGTTCGCTTATGACATCAATATTTCATCCTTAACAGAAGTTTCAAGATCCAGGGGAGGTTTTGAATTATTCCTTCGCTTCAATATGGGCGATGGTGGTGGATTTAGAGCAAAGATTTAAACTTATTTTTTACCTTTTGCAAGGATGGATGTTGTCGAATATCCATCCACTAAAGGAATGGCAATTACTTTTCCTCCATTTGATTTTATAAGATCAGAACCAACAATATACTTCTTAGAATTAGGATCAGTTTCATTTGGATCATAATCGGCTCCTTTCACCAACACATCTGGAAGTAATTCTTTAATCAGATTGATGGGTGTTTGTTCTTCAAAAAATAGCACTAAATCGACAAAACCAAGAGCTGCAATAACCAGCGCACGGGCATCTTGATCGTTAATTGGTCGATTCTCCCCTTTTCCTTGTTCTCGAACTGATGCGTCTGTATTTAACCCAATCACTAGGCGAGTGCCTTCTTGGGCTGCTTGTGCAAGGTAAGTCACATGTCCTTTATGAAGAATGTCGAAGCAACCATTTGTAAAAACAATCTTGTCACCTTTCATTCTCCACATTGCGAGCATACGCTTTGCGTCGTTTAATTCAATAATTTTATTCTGGAGAAATGTCAATCGGCTCATTCTTTTGATCTTTAGTGAAATTCTTCGGCAAGAGTGCCAACGAAACTAAGCCCAATATAATCATTAATATCGTTTGAGTCGCCCACATTAACATTCCTAAGGCATTTCCTACAGCTTGAGCATTCTCGTGTTCATTACCAATGAAATAGGCTACAACCAATCCAACCAATAAAGGATACGTACCAATACCTCCATTTGTAAAAGTAATCCCCAAGGATCCGGCTATGAACGCTATTAAAATTGCATTTGCAGACATGTTAGATGTTTCTTCCAAGGCTTGAAACGAAACGGCAAACATGGCAACATAACAGATCCAGATTATTGCCGTATGCAGTAAATATGATAATGGAAATTGCGAACGAAAAATGGAAAATAAACCCGCAATTATTTCTTTCGCAAAGCCAATAAACTTATTTCGAAAAGCTACTTTAAAAATGAAAAGATAGCCTGCGAAGAGCATTCCTACCAATAGGATTCCATAAACAACTAATTTCCATGGGAATCCTGCAGAATCAGCACCTTGTGCACCACCAAATTGAGCTTCAATCTGATGTTTGATTTCCATAAAGTCACTATACCCCAAAAAAGCTGTCAATAAGGCAATAGAGCATAATATAACAAAATCAACTGCGCGTTCAGCAATAATTGTCCCAAAAGAAGTGGTAAAAGGAACGCCATCAGAGCGATAAAGCATTGCAGATCGGGAGGCTTCACCAGCTCTAGGAATAGTCAGATTAATTAAATAACCAATCATAACAGCATGATAACGATGCCAGAATTTAGTTTTAAAACCCAAAGGTTCTAATACATACTTCCAGCGATAAGCTCTTGAAAAATAAGCTACTACCCCTAAAAGAAGAGAAAGTATAATCCAAAAATAATTTGCTTCACGTATTGCCTTATAGAATAGCGCTTTTGAATCAGCAGTCATACTCGAAAAGAAGTACCAAAATAAATAGACACCGAGTAACAGTGGCAAGACTGTTTTCAACAAAGTGCCTATGGTCTTCTTATTCAACATCAATCAATTAGATTTGTTTCTTCGTTTGGAAATACTAATGATGGCTTGAAATTTTTCGCTTCTTCGAAATCCATATAACCATAACCAATGATGATGATAATATCACCCATTGCAACTCGTCGTGCAGCTGGACCATTCAAACATATTGTTCCACTTTTACGATCTCCTTTGATTACATATGTTTCAAAACGTTCGCCATTATTGATATTAACAATTTGAACGCGCTCACCTTCAATTAGATTAGAAGCAACCATCAACTCTTCATCAATGGTAATACTACCAATGTAATTTAGGTCTGCCTGAGTGACTCTGACTCTATGGATTTTTGATTTTACTACTTGTATCAACATTTTACAAAAAATTCGGGACAAATGTAATGCTATTTTACTTCTAAAAGGCGCTTAAATATGATTTGACAATTAGGAAGAATTTGAAAATTAAGAAAAATCAAGGTTTGATAAGCATATTATCAATTAATCTTACATCACCGCAAAAGGCAGCAATGCAGCATACTGCACCTTTTACCCAGTGATTGCTTAACTTCTGCAAGCTATGTGGGTCCACAATTTCTAGGTATTCAAGTTTCAATCTACCTGAATTAAAAAGATCACGAGCAAATTCAGCAACTTCATTTGGTGTCAACTCAATTGCTTTTTGAACCATTGCATTCAAGGTTGCATGTATAATTAGTGCATCTGACTTTTGTTGCTCCGTTAAACGTAAATTTCGACTACTCATTGCCAAACCACTTTTTTCTCGAAGCGTTGGACAAGGAATAATTTTCACTTTCAATTCAAGTTGTCGCACCATGTGTTCAATAACAGCTACTTGTTGAAAGTCTTTTAAGCCAAAATAGGCGAAATCAGGTTGAACGATTTGAAAGAAATTGTAAACAACATGAACAACGCCTTGGAAATGACCCGGTCTAAATTCTCCCTCCAAAACAGCATCTAACCCTTCCAGATTGACCCCTGGAAACTTATCATTTGGAGGATAAACTTGATCAACAGTTGGAGCAAAAACAACGACATTATTGAAATCCTTCAACATATCTAAATCTTTCTCTAGCATTCGAGGATAAAGTTCGAGGTCCTTTGGGTTATTAAATTGGGTTGGATTAACAAAAATACTAACGACAACATACTCACATTCTAGCACCGCTCTTTTCACTAAAGCAATGTGACCTTCATGCAGAGCCCCCATTGTTGGTACAAAGCCAATGCTTTTTCCCTGCAACCTTGCTGCTGAAATAGCTCGTTCAATTTCTTGCCGTGATGTAAAAACAGTTCTACCGTCCATGTGTCATTTTGACGTATGCGGACAAAACTATTCCTTTTTGTTGAAGTTGCGCTTTTTTTTCTATATTTTTGTAGTGTTTTTACGAATATAAAATTCATGGAGAAAAAGAAAATACTTTTTATCTCGCAAGAGATCTTCCCTTTCTTACCAAAATCCGAAATTTCACACAATGCACGAACACTTCCTCAAGGAGTGCAAGAGGCGGGCAAAGAAATTCGAGTATTTACACCTCGTTTCGGATGCATCAATGAGAGAAGGCATCAACTTCATGAAGTGATTCGCTTATCTGGAATGAACTTAATCATCGATGATACGGACCACCCTTTGATTATCAAAGTTGCCTCGATTTCATCGGCAAGAATGCAAGTTTACTTTATCGACAACGATGAGTATTTCAAAAGAAAATGCACGCTAACGGATGAAGATGGTAATGATTATAAAGACAATGACGAACGTTCAATGTTTTTTTGTAGAGGAGTGCTTGAAACAGTTAAAAAATTGGGATGGCAGCCAGATGTAATTCACTGTCACGGCTGGATGACTGCTTTAATGGCTCTTTATATAAAGAAATTGTATAGTAAGGATCCTCATTTTGCTGACACGAAAGTAGTTTACAGCATTTATGAAGAAGGGTTTAACAAAGATTGGGATTCACGATTTTCAGAAAAACTTAAATTTGACGGCTTTGATGATGAAATAGTTACTCAATTAAAGGATGACACAAGCTATGAGAATATAACGCGTGTTATTGCAAAATATGCTGACGGAATTAACGTTGGTAGTGAAAAGATTAGCTCTGAGTTGCGTAAAATCTTTGATGACGCAACATGCTTGAAATTAGATTTCGTACCAGAGGAGCAGCAAACTAAAGCATTGTCTGAGTTTTTTGATAAAGTAATTGAAGAAACCGTACTCATATAATATGAATCGTATACAACGTTATTCGTGGCGGAAGGTATTTACACTTTCCGCTACTTTTTTATTAGCACTTTTTTTAATCGTTTCCTGTAAGAAAAAAGATACTGATTTGGGAATGAATAATTTAGACCCAAATGAATTGCTAAATTCAAATTCTGTCGATACATTTGAATTAATCACTTTTACAATTGAGGACGATTCAGTAATTACTAAAGATCCTGTTTATGCAGTACTCGGAAATTACAATGATCCTAAATTTGGAGAAATGGACGCGAGTTTCTATACTCAATTCCGGCTATCGGGTGTGAATCCAAATTTTGGTGGGGGAGCAATTGTGATCGATAGTTTAATACTTGGATTAGAATATGCAGGACAATACGGTGATTTGAATCCTTTGACATTAGAAGTGAATGAAATAACTGAAGCACTCGATGCTGACTCAATGTATTATGCATTTTCGACTTTAGGGACTTCAAGCATAAATTTGATAGAACCAGGTTATGAGACAATAACACCTGATCCATCTGGTGTGACAGTAATCGGTCAAGATACTGTTGATACACAATTGCGCATTCGTTTAAAAAATTCATTGGCAACAGATTTAATTGCAGAAGCTTCTACCGGAACTTCATTCGCTTCCAACGATGCGTTTTTAGAATTTTTCAAAGGATTAAGAGTGAAAACTACAAATGGGCCTCAAGGGAGTGGAAATGGTGGAATTTTTTATTTCAATTTGAATGACCCTCTATCCAAGATGACGATTTATTATACTCAGGATGGAAGTCAAAAGAAATACGACTTTGTCATCAATTCCTCGTGTTTAGACTTTAATCATGTAGAGATTGATAATAGTGGTAAACCGGTACAAACTGTTATCAATGACACCGTAACCGGTATGGTTGAATATTACGCACAAGCTTTTAAAAGTCGTGCTGTTGTTCAAATTCCTGGTTTAGCGAATTTTAATAAGAAAACAGTAATTCACAAAGCAGAATTATATTTACCTATTCAATACCAAACTGGTTCGAAATACGCACCTGGATTTGATCTTTCTGTTGCAAATCGCCCGTCTTCTAACCCTAATGGCTTAACAAGCATTGGAATTTTAGCGACATACGATGAATTTAAGAAGCATTTCAAGGCTGACTTGCGCACTTACATTCAAGCCGTTGTAACAGGAAATACGCCCAATTCAGAATTGATATTTTCACCAAGATTTTTTATTACTTCGGGAGATCGTATTGTTTTTAATGGACAAAATACCATTAACAAGAAAAAACCTCAATTGATTATTACTTACACTGAATATTAATTTGTATGTGCGGAATAGTTGCTTATATCGGGAAAAAGGAAGCTTATCCAATTATCTTAAAAGGCTTAAAAAGATTAGAATATCGTGGTTACGATAGTGCTGGAATTGCATTGTTACACGACGGTGAAATAAATCTTTACAAAAGACAAGGAAAAGTCTCCAATTTGGAAGAATATGCTGCAAATTTTGATTTACAAGGTCATGCAGGGATAGGACATACACGTTGGGCAACTCATGGTGCACCAAACGATGTAAATGCACATCCACACTATTCAACCTCGAAGGACATCGTCTTAATTCACAATGGAATTATTGAAAATTACGATACACTTAGAAAAGGATTAATCAATCACGGATATGAATTTAAAAGTGAAACTGATACAGAGGTATTGGTTCATTTAATTGATGATATCCGCAAAAATGAAAATGTTACAATGGCAGAAGCAGTGCGTTTAGCATTGTTAAATGTTGTTGGAGCCTATGCAATTGTTGTAATGTCTAAAGACAATCCAAATCAATTGGTTGCTGCGCGTAAAAGCAGTCCACTTGTTGTTGGAATAGGAACAGATAACGATTTTTACCTTGCTTCTGACGCAACTCCAATTGTTGAATACACAAAACGAGTAGTTTACTTAGAAGATGAAGAGATTGCAATCGTTGACCTAAACGATGGTTTGAAAATCGTCAATATTAAAAACCAAGAAAAAACACCATATATTCAACAATTAGAATTGCAATTGGAAGCTCTTGAAAAAGGTGGTTACGAGCATTTTATGTTGAAAGAAATCCATGAACAACCAAGATCCATTCGCGATTGTTTTAGAGGTCGACTGAATGCTGAAGAAGGTTGGGTTTCTCTTGGTGGAATTAAAGAATATGAGCAAAAAATCATCAATTCACAGCGAATCGTTATGGTTGCTTGTGGAACTTCATGGCATGCATGTTTGGTAGGAGAATATTTATTTGAAGATTTAGCACGGATTAACGTTGAAGTAGAATACGCAAGCGAATTCCGTTACAGAAATCCCATTATCAATGAAAACGATGTCGTTATTGCCGTTTCACAGTCAGGAGAAACAGCAGATACAATGGCGGCACTAGAATTAGCAAAATCAAAAGGTGCTACAATTCTTGGAATATGTAATGTTGTTGGTTCATCTATTTCAAGAATAACAGATGCAGGTTCTTATACGCATGCTGGACCAGAAATAGGTGTAGCATCTACGAAAGCTTTTACTGCCCAAGTAACTGTTCTAACATTAATGGCACTTTCATTGGCACATAAAAAGGGAACTTTAAGTGAATCTAAATTCCACACCCTTTTGGCTGAACTAGAGGCAATTCCTGATAAAGTAAAGCGTGTTTTAGATAAGAATGATATTATAGAGGAAATTGCCTTGAAATACAAAGATGCAACTAATGCCTTATACCTAGGAAGAGGAAGTTCATTCCCAGTCGCTTTGGAAGGAGCATTAAAATTGAAAGAAATATCTTATATCCATGCTGAAGGTTACCCAGCAGCAGAAATGAAACACGGTCCTATCGCATTAATTGATGAGGAAATGCCTGTTTTTGTTATCGCTACCAAAGGTACTTCTTATGAAAAGGTGGTTTCTAATATTCAAGAAGTAAAAGCTAGAAAAGGAAAAATTATCGCAATCGTTACAGAAGGTGATGAAAATGTGAAAGAAATTGCCGATCACGTTATTGAAATTCCTGAAACAGACGAACACCTAGTTCCATTGCTAGCAACAATTCCTTTTCAATTATTATCTTATCATATTGCAGTTATGAGAGGTTGTAATGTCGATCAACCAAGAAACTTAGCTAAGTCTGTGACTGTTGAATAACAACTAAAAATAATTTATACTAAAAGAGCGGCTTCGTGATTGAAGCCGCTCTTTTTATTTACCATTGAATCGATTAATCAACTAGAATAACTCTATTTCTAGCATTTGAATTTTCTGATTGCAAATTATAAATACCTATATTTTCTTTAGTTTTACAACATGATCAAATCAATCAATGACAAGAACGCTGACTTTTTCGAAAATGTTTTTGCAGTGGTCAAGTTGATTCCTAAAGGTAGAGTTTCGTCATATGGAGCAATTGCCAAGTATTTAGGAAGTGCTCGATCAAGCCGAATGGTGGGTTGGGCGATGAATGCATCTCATAAAATGGATGGAATTCCGGCACATCGTGTAGTAAACCGTCAAGGATTATTGACGGGTAAAATGCACTTTGGAAGTCCAACATTAATGGAGGAAAAGCTAAAATTGGAAGGGATTGAAGTTGTCAATGATCAAATCACCAATTTTAAAACGCTGTATTGGGATCCATCGATTGAATTAAACATTGATTAAAACTAAATGTTATCTCCTAAAACATTGTAATTTTACCGTATGATTCTTGTTACTGGTGGAACCGGACTTTTAGGAAGTCATTTATTGGTTGAACTTACACGCAATAGCACACGTGTGCGAGCACTTTATCGAAATAATGATCGTATACATCAAGTTCAAAAAGTATTTCAGTACTATTTCAAAGAAAATTGGCAAAAACCATTTCAACTAATCGAATGGTTCGAAGGTGATATTCTGAATACACCCGATTTAGATGATGCAATGCAAGGCGTTGAGCTTGTTTATCATTGTGCAGCACTCGTTTCCTTTTCTAAACGAGATTTCGATGTGATGATGAAAATCAACCGAGAAGGAACAGCAAATATTGTGAATTGCGCAATCGATGCAGGCGTTAAAAAACTGTGTTACGTCAGTTCAACCGCTGCAACGGGAGGCGTATCATTTGAAAACGTAACGGAAGAAACAAAGTGGAAACAATCACCACTCACAAGTGGTTATTCTATATCAAAATACTCAGCGGAAAAAGAGGTTTGGCGAGGAGTTGAAGAAGGCTTAGATTGCGTTATTGTAAATCCATCGGTTCTTTTTGGCGCTGGTAACTGGGATGAAAGTTCATTGACTATTTTCAGAACAATCAATGAAGGATTGAAGTTTTATACCCCGGGACAAAACGGTATTGTGGACGCAAGAGATGTTGCAGAAATTATGGTGAAATTAGCCATGAGTGAAATTAAAAATCAACGCTTTTTGTGCGTAGCTGAAAATGTTCCTTTTAAAAAGTTGTTTACAGAAATTGCTTTAAAAATCAGTAAAAATCCACCAAGCATTAATACCCCTAGATGGGTGCTTGGACTAACATGGAGATTGTCATGGTTACTTTCTAAATTCAGAGGGAATGCTGCTGCAATTACCAGAGAAACTGCGAATAGCGCATTTAATGTCATGACTTACGACAGCAGTAAAATAAAAAAAGAACTCAGTTTCACTTTCAGAAGTTTAGATGAAACAATAATAAATACGATTGACGGTCGAATAAAATAAACTTTCTTAAAAAATAAGTTGATCTAAATTTATGGCTATCTCAAAATACTTTCAGGGAAAACACAAAGAAAACTTGCTTATTGGCATTCTAATCATTTTTTATACAGTTGGAACAGTCGGGATTCTTCTACCTGCCTTTAGGAATCAATTCTTAGCACTTTCCTTTTTCAATTTATTACTATCAACTACGGTCGTTTTAATTGCTCGTAAAAAGGACTTTTTAAAATTTTTATTTTTCCTTTCGCTTTGTTTTTTAACTGGAATAACTGCCGAATGGATAGGCACCAAAACGGGTTGGCTCTTTGGTAATTATTGGTATGGTAAAAACTTAGGTCCAAAAATCGACGGAGTTCCTTATGTAATTGGATTGAATTGGGGTGTCTTAGTGGTATCATCCGCTTCTGTCATCAATCGAATTCAAGCTAGTATTCTGGTAAAAGCTATTCTCGCTGCATTATTAATGACTTCCTTCGATTATTTATTGGAACCAGTTGCTATTTCAAGTGATTTTTGGCATTGGCAAGGTGAAATTCCATTTTATAATTATGTGTGCTGGTTTGCAATTTCTTTGCCATTACACTATCTTTACTTCCGATGGAAAATCGTTGAAACGAACAAAGTATTTACATCCTTGTTTATTATTATGTCTATTTTCTTTATTATCTTAAACGTATTTTGATATGTATTGGTGGGGACCTTTCGTTTTAATAATAACGTTCTTCATTATGGAGTTCATGGCTTGGGCAACACATAAATTTGTAATGCATGGCACAATGTGGTATTTTCACGAAGATCACCATGTTGAAGAGCCAGGTTTTTTCGAACGGAACGACGTTTTCTTTTTAATTTACGCAATTCCCTCATGGTTATGTATCATGCTAGGAATGATGAATAATAACTATGTTTCAGTTTGGATTGGTTACGGAATTGCTGCCTACGGCTTTGCTTATTTTCTTGTTCACGATGTGTATATTCATCGCAGATTTAAATGGTTACGTGATATTGATACCCCGTATTTCATGGCTATTCGTAAAGCACATAAAGTTCACCACAAATACAGAGGTAAAGAGGATGGTGAATGCTTTGGGATGCTAATCGTTCCAAGAAAATATTACATTGAAGCCAAAAAAGCTTTTGCAGCTAAACATAATAAATCATGAGTTTGTACATGTGGGTGATTCTCGGAACAGTTACTGGACCTTTTTTTCTGAGTTTCGATAAAAAAGTTCATTTCTACACGTATTGGAAAGCACTTTTCCCAGCAATTCTTATTGTTGCTTTTGCCTTTATTTCTTGGGACCAATTATTTACACAAGCTGGAATTTGGGGATTTAACCGCACTTATATAACTGGTATCTATCTTGGTGACCTGCCGCTCGAAGAGGTGTTATTTTTCTTGGTTGTGCCTTATGCTTGTGTATTTATTTATGAAGTACTGAAAGCTTATTTTCCGCAACGGAAAGTGCAAAAACTAGGTCACTTCTTCGCATTCGCATTCACCTTCGCCGGCTTTCTTTTTGGTTTTTTAAATATGGATAATTGGTACACCGCAAGTGCGTGTATTATCACTTCTATTTTAACGGTTGGAATTTACTTTATTCAGCGCGTGAGCTGGTATGGTGATTTCGCTTTTACTTACCTTATAGCGATTATTCCTTTTCTTATTGTAAATGGAATTTTAACCGGAGCAGTGACCGATGAACCAATTGTTTGGTACAGTGCCGACCATATCATGGGACCTAGAATCGTTACGATTCCCGTAGAAGATTTGTTCTACAACTACGCCATGCTCCTTCCTATTATTTGGATTTACGAGCGCCTCAAAGCGAAAATGCTTTGAATTCGGAATTCGGGGTTAGGGGTTAGTTTATAATTTTTACCACAGATACACTGAGTCAACAGAGGCTTTTTAACACATAAGACACATAGAAGAAAAAGTTTGTCCAAGAATTAAAATAGTGCACATAGACACCTGCGGTGTTGAAATTAATTCCATTTAGTCATTGAACCCTTAGGAATTCGATTCATAATTCACCCTTCGGCCCTTCGATAAACTCAGGGGAGTCCAGCTCAGGCACCATAATTCCTAATTCATAATTCCTAATTCATAATTTTAAAAGAAGTCGTATTCCTTAAAGTTGAGAATCATAATAAAATTGGTTGCTACGTCGCGTGTTAAGACATACGTCAACAACATACTACGATCATTGTAGAGCATTTCAATTTCTGTTATAAAAACATTATCCCGGTAGTAATGTTTATCCTGCAAGTTGCCATGCTCATCATACAAGAATTTTGTTTCTTCAGAAGGTACTTCTTGACCACCTACAATTGTTTTTATGGAGGACATCAATCCTTTTTCATTGTATTCATAGGTGATTTTACTCGTTCGAGATGTCATCATTAATCGCTCTGTGCGTTCAATTAAGTAGCCGAGCTCATTGTAAAAACTAAATTCCTGCAGATACGGTAAACCATAACTGTTGTAAACGGTTTTCTTTACTTGACCATCGTATTCTTCATACTTCATTGTTTCTGCATTCAAAATCGTTCGTTGCAAAACACCCAAGGAGTCGACATATTCACGGACAAAACTTTCACTTATGACACGGTATTTTTCATCGTAGCCATATAAAGTTGATGTAAAACCTTTTCCATCTCCTCGTTTGTGTTCTACAACTAAATTCTGATTGTTATAAATGTATTTGTTCCAAGTTGTATCAACCGTTCCATCGTCCTTTCGGGTCTCAAATGTAGAAATCAAACGACCAAGTGAATCGAAGGAATACACATAAGCATATTCCGTATTTCGCATGATATCGCCTGGCTTTTTATAGGTGAAGCGACCATTTAACGATTCCACTTTATTAATCCGAATAAACTCGGAATCGAAAAAGGGTTTATCAGTAAATGCAAGACCATTTCTGTTATCGAGCATTTGCCCAAAAGCAGTTGCAGAAATTATTAAAAGAAAATATAGAATGACTTTCACATTACAAAAAACGCTAAAAGATGTGCTTTGGGTACACTTTTTCTGAAATGTTATGAATACTATGTGTTGGATAACATAAAATGGACTGAAATTAAACCAGAATTTCACTACGCTGCTTCTATAAAAAGACGAATTCTAAAAAAAGTATTTCTTCTTTTTTCCAAAGCAAAATGGGCGTCTCGACTCCGCTCGACGACCCCTTTTTCTTAATTTCACCGACGACAAAGCTCAAGATCAAATTCGAGACCTTATTGTTACTCGATAATTTCAATTTATAAAAACCTATTAGATTCGAATCCTTTTCGCTTTGCGGTCTAGTTCTCCTGTTGAATTGTGGTTTCTAAATTCTGAAATCTATTCTTTTGCAAAAAAACGGAAGCGCATTTTTAACAAAATCTTTATTTTATTTACGAATCATCAGTTGAAGTGCAGCTTTTACGTCCGTTGTAGGCAATAAACAGGTGCCATCGTAGCATACAAAAATAGTGGTGTTTTCAGCGCTATCTTTATCTTGAAGCATAGGTAAATTGGCTGATACGCCACCTGCAAAAACTGTGTTCGGTAAATAATTTTTTTGCAATTCCCTGCTCTTTTCAAGTGATTGATCTCCCAAGATGGCCACCTGATAAAAATCGCGCGTTACATCGAGTAATAACATTCCCCAGTTGGAATATCCAGAACCATATTGCTCCATTCCATCGTAAATATTGGCCAATTGTTGGTGGGCAATTTTGATAAATTCTGGTTTGTAATACAATTGTCCTAAATAAAATAAGTTGCGGGCCATTACAGAATTACTCGAAGGTAAAACGTTGTCATTAATTTCCATTTTTCTGGCAATCAACTGATTGGCAGTAGATGTATAAAAGAACATTTGCGATTGCTCGTCATGGAATTCGCGCAACACAGTCGTGCAAAGCTCATTTGCATTATCTAACCATTCTTTCTCAAAAGTAATTTGGTAAAACGCAATCAATCCGTCAATCGCATGCGCATAATCTTCTAAGAAACCGTGAATTTTTGAAATCCCGTTTTTCGAAGTTCTCCATAACTTTCCTTCTGCAGTCATTTGGGTTCTAACTAACCAACGCGCAATTTTCCTTGCCGACTGCAACATCTCCTCTTCACCAAACGCTTTGTAGGCATCACACAATCCTTTCAAGGTCATGGCGTTCCATGCGGTTAAACATTTATCATCTAATCCTGGACGAATGCGATGTGAACGTTCATCCAGTAACTTTTGATTTACTTTTGCGATTTTTACCTCAAATTCTGCTAAAGTCCATTTCATTTTAGCGGCAAAAGCAAGATCAGTTTCGGTTCTAAGAAGAATGTATTTCTCCTCTTCCCAAAATCCTAGTTGGTTGACATTGTAGAAATCCTTTACCCACAAATAATCATCGCCTAAGATGTTTTTCAATTCACTCGGATTCCAGCAATAGAATTTTCCTTCATCACCTTCACTATCAGCATCCAATGCACTGTAAAAAGAACCTTCTGGGGTTTGCATTTCGCGCTGCAACCACTCGAGTGTTTGAAAAACAATGCGTTTATACAAGGGTTTCTTGTAATACGCATATGCTCTTGCGTACAATCCAATCAATTGTCCATTATCGTACAACATTTTTTCGAAATGGGGTACTTTCCAAATCATGTCAACCGAATAGCGTGTAAATCCACCCCCAACTTGATCATAAATTCCACCCAAGGCCATTTTATCGAGCGTCAATTCCACATGTTTTAAGACCTTTTCGTCTTCAAATTGAACTGCATATTGCAGCAAGAAATCGTAATTATTTGGCAAAGGGAATTTTGGTGCACGTGATGAACCGCCTTCCATTCGATCGAAATTTCGGGACCAACGCAAGACCAATTCATGTAATTTCTCTTCTTGAAAATCAGAAAATTCTGTTGGGTGTTCAATTAATTCACTTTTCGAAATGCCTTCTGCTAATTGGGCTGCATATTCCGTTGCGCGTTCCCGATCATTCTTATAGGTGTGAACCAAGGATTTCAAAATGTGCATCCACTGATCTTTAGGGAAATAGGTCCCACCATAAATTGGTCGACCATCTGGCAATGTAAAACAGTTCAAGGGCCAACCACCTTTTTGAGTCATCAATTGAACCGCAGTCATATACACTTGATCCACATCCGGACGTTCCTCACGGTCAACTTTCACATTGATAAAATAGGTGTTCATCAATTCAGCGACTTCCTCATCCTCGAAACATTCATGTTCCATTACGTGACACCAATGGCAGGCAGAATATCCAACGCTCACCAATACCAGTTTGTCTTCACGCTTCGCTTGTTCGAACACCTCATCCGACCAAGCGACCCAATTTACAGGGTTGTGCGCATGTTGCAATAAATACGGTGATGATTCTTCAATTAAGGCGTTGGTGTGTTTGTGCATTGGATGATTACTTGTGTGTGTTTGAAGCGTAAAAATACTAAGATTGTCTGATGCCTGTCGCCTCATGCCTAATCCACTTCCCACTCTACATTTTCCTTCTTGTTCTTATCGGCTTCCTCTTGCATCTCCTTGAGTTTGTTTTTCAACTTGGAGTCTTTTTTAGGTTTCTCGATCAATGCAGGATTTTCTGTCTCCTCAGGGTCGAATTGCATTTTAAGCGTTTCTTTATCCTGTTTTTTCTCTTGGTAAATTTTTACAGTACTATCATTCTTGAAGAAACCGAACTCCGATTTCAAAATAGATTTCGCATCTTGTTTAGCCTCTTCGCGGTTTTGCTTCGCCACATCTTTCTTCGCTTGTTTATCCCAAACAATGGTTGGATCATCCAAATCGCCATACATGCGCATGAAGACCATTACTCCCGTTCCATCATCTATTTCCTCTCCAAACTCAGTAATTTTAGAGGTCTCCTTTAAATCACGGAAACGGAAAGCAAAACGGTAATCAATCTGATTGGTAAAGGTGTGAGATCCTGAAACATCCACATCCAAGGCACTCGATTTTATGGACATCAACGGAATTTCCATTTTTCCATTTCTGATAATCAATGTGTTTTCCAATGTTTCAAACTTCAAGTCTTGCAGTTTTTTCTCTAACAATGCAATGTTTTTCGGACCAATCGCCAATTTAGCGGAAGAACTTGTGCGTAAATTATCGGTGATTGATTTGAAAGCATCTACATTTTTCAAATGTCCATCTTGAATACGAATGAAAATTTCTGATTTGATGGATTTGGATATTACCCCAGAACGCAAATCAAACGGAGCTTCCAAATACACCTTCGCTTGCGCTTTTCCTGAAATATTATTTTCTCCAATAACTTCCTGACGGAAATTATTCCATTCTCTAAAAAGAGACTTGAAATTTACATTGTTCGTAGCAACGTTCGTGGTTAAATAAAATATCTCTGGACTCCGTTCTTCAATCGTTAAATTCCCGCTCAAGTCAGCATCAGCGCTGTTCAACGACAAGGTTGGGAAATGAATTTTTCGATCGCCCATAACCATGTTTCCACTCATTCGTTTAAAGGTGTGACCTTCATAAACCAACTTCCCAACTTCCAAGAAAACACTTGCATCGATATTATTTGGCAATACGAATTGTCGACCATCCGAGATTTTTTCTTCTTTGGAAGTTGTGCCTAGATCTGCGATGTCAACAAAATTGCTTTTCAATTGAACGTTTGTGTTTAATCCACTACCGTCTTTCAAATAGGCGATGATGTTTTTGAAAACTCCATCTACTGCGAAATCAGAAGAACCAATTCCTAGGGTCACTTGTTCCAAACCAGCTTCATCATTACGCAAATACAATCGACCATTCATGTTTTTAAAAACCCGCTTGTCTTCGATAATTTTCACCAATACATTTGACATTTCGACATCCCCTTCCAATTTATTGACATCATAATAAGCCTCATCGTCAATAAACCTCATTTTAACATCAAAATCAGTTCGCACCTTTACATTGCCTTGGATGTTTTCAACCGCTGGCATTCGAAATAAAGCATGCACCACATTCAGCGATAAATTACCATTGGCCTTACCTTCCAAATGAGGCGAAGCAAATTTCGTAAGCAACACATCACCAGTAAACGGCCCTCCCGCAGTTGAAAAACGAATGTTCGCTAATTTTAAAAATTCCTTTTCACTTCCACCTTTGTTGCTGTATTTCCCTTCGAGGTGAATATCGCGAATTTTGATTCGTTTCGCTGGTTCGGTCAAATTACCATTCTCTAAACCAAATTCACAATCAATCAGCGCTGGTGCCAATGAATTGATTTCACCATTTATATCTAAGTTAAAATTCAATTTCCCCGTACCCTCAAATTTCTTGATATCATCCACCTGCTGCACAGAAAGATTATTCGCTAAATCAGCCAATTGAATGTCCTTCGACTTAACATTGAAGGAGAAGGTTTCAGGTTTTACAATACCATTAACTGCAAAAGGCAAATTAGAGATATAAATCAGGGCATTTGGAAAAGCAACAGTACCTTTTTCTTTATCTACTTGTACTTGAATATCAAATGCCGCTGGACGATTTGAAAGCAAAGTCACCTCACCACTTTTTGCTTTGATTACTTTCAGATTACTTTTAGCATGAATATCGAATTGTTTCTCACTGAATTGACCTTCCAATTCTAACTCATTCAGCTTCGTGCGGTACGTCTGTGCTGTTGCGTCATTTGCATATGAAAACCGAACTTGGTCAAGCAACACCTTTTCTAATTCAAATTTGAAAGGCGAGGAAGCACTGTCCTCACTTGGTTTCATGATATCATAATTCACTTCACCACTTGCATTCACTTTCAATTGAATTGTTCCTGGATTCACTTCGATTGATTTCACCGTGTATTTTTCATTCCAAATATCCATTGGATTGAATTTCAAACGAACGCGCTCAGAAAAGAGCAAGGTGTCGCGCTTCGTCGATTTTGCATAGCTATCTTGAATGAAGACATTGTTGAAATCGACCGATAAATTGGGGAAAGAACCCCAAAAAGTGAGATCAACCTCAGAAACAGAAACTTTTGCTTTTAGATGCTTATTTACCTCTTTAATAACAACACCGCATATGTCGTCTTTAAAAAAATACAAAACTGCCGTAATCAATAAAAAAATACTGACTATAGAAATGGCAAACCACTTTGCTATTTTTAAAAGACGATGCTTCATTTAAATATTAAAATTAGCGCTGATTACCCTGAGATTAAAGGGAAACACGTAAACTTATTAACGTGTGATTGTGCGATTTTGTTACATAACTTGTTAAAAAGAAAAAAGAGCAAAGAACAAGGAACAAAGATGACGTGTTTTAGACACTTGGATTATTGAAAAATCCTTGCTCTTTGTTCCTTATTACTTGTTCCCTTAATAAGCAATGTTAACAAACTTTTAATTCTCCAAAACCACACGGACACAAGCCGAAAACTTATCGTTTTTCTTAATCTTTGTGCTATCTTTGTGCTATTAAAAATCTATAAATGAGTTTACTTACTGTAGGCAGTGTTGCCTTTGATGCGATTGAAACACCATTTGGTAAAACAGATAAAATTATCGGTGGTGCTGGGACATATATTGCACTTTCTTCTTCTTTTTTCATGAAGGAACAACGAATTGTTGCTGTTGTTGGAGAAGATTTTCCTAAAGAGATGTTAAACCAATTGGAAGCAAAAGGTGTTGACCTAGAAGGACTTCAAATTAAAAAGGGTGAAAAAACCTTCTTTTGGTCTGGAAAATACCACAACGATATGAATACGCGTGATACACTTGTTACTGAATTGAATGTATTGGAACATTTTGATCCAATTATACCTGCGAGTTACCAAGGAACGGAGTATTTAATGCTGGGAAATTTAAGTCCCCAAGTACAGCGATCGGTTATCGAACGTTTAGAAACGCGTCCGAAATTAATTGCAATGGATACCATGAATTTCTGGATGGACATTGCATTGGACGAATTGAAGAAAACAATGGCGATGGTCGATGTGTTAATTATTAATGACGAAGAGGCACGCCAATTATCGAAAGAATATTCATTAGTGAAAGCTGCTAAAGTAATTCGCAATATGGGTCCAAAGCATTTAATTATCAAAAAAGGTGAACATGGTGCGTTGTTATTCCATGGTAATCATATTTTCTTTGCGCCAGCTTTACCCTTGGAAGAAGTGTTTGATCCAACTGGAGCAGGAGATACATTTGCAGGAGGATTTATGGGTTATCTGGCGTCAACAGATGACACATCTTTTGAAAATATGAAACGTGCAATCATTGCAGGTTCAGCATTAGCTTCGTTTTGTGTGGAAAAATTTGGGATAGAGCGTTTGACAGAAATTACAAAATTAGAATTAGAATTACGTATAGATCGATTTGTCAACTTGGCGGCATTCGAAATGACACAAACTGTAGGATAATATCCTAAAATAACTGAGACATGGAAAAAAATACTTTCATCGGAGAATTAGAAACATTAGTGCAACATGAAGATGCATTATCGGTAAGTAGAGAAGTGAATGAGCTGAAAACGCGCTTTGAGGATTACATCCTAGAGGAAGAACGCAAGGAGCAAGTTGCACAATTAGAAGCGCAAGAGCGTGGAGAAACTTATGAGCCGAAAGATTTCAAGCCCTTGAAAGAAACTTTTTACGATGTATTCAATGTATACAAGGAAAGACGTAAAGGGGTGATTGAAAGCAAAAATGCTGAAGAATCTGAAAACTTACGTCGTAAAAAATTCTTGTTAAACAAGTTACAAGACGTTATTCAAAACGAAGAGAACATTGGCGCTGCCTTTGGAACCTACAAAGAAATCCATGATGAATGGAAGAAAATAGGTAACATTCCACGTGAAAAGCGCGAAGAAATCCAAAAAGAATATTCTCGCTTACTAGAGCTTTTCTTCTATAATATGAAGATTTACCGTGAGTTGAAAGACCACGATTTAAAGCGTAACTACCAATTAAAAGTAGAAATCGTTCAACAACTGGAAGAGTTGAAAAATGTAACTTCAATTAAAGATTTAGAAGTTGCTTTGAAGCGTTTACAAAATGAATGGGAGGAAATAGGTCCAGTTACCAATGAAGACTGGGAAGGACTTAAAAACAGGTACTGGGAAACAGTTCGTTCTTTGTATGAAAAAGTAACACATTACTATGATGAGCGCAGAACTTCATTGCAAGAAAATCTGAATAAGAAAAAAGAATTATTGCAAGAA
The DNA here is from genome assembly GCA_044233275.1 of Crocinitomicaceae bacterium. Classification (GTDB taxonomy): domain Bacteria; phylum Bacteroidota; class Bacteroidia; order Flavobacteriales_D; family Crocinitomicaceae; genus M0103. Next base: position 21,784 of record JBIIKG010000009.1, read on the forward strand.
GTAACGGCTTTTGTAGCGGAATCAATCGCAGCTGATTCAGTAAAGGCATGGGAAGATGCGACAGAAAAGTTGTTGAAATTCCAAGAAAGCTGGAAAGCAATTGGTTTTGGACCACGCAAAGAAAACGAAGAAATTTGGACCTCTTTCCGAGCTCAAAGTGATATTTTCTTTGAGAAGAAAAAAGCCTTTTTCGGAACTATTCAAGATAAATATGCGGTGGTAGCAGATGCAAAACGCAAAATCATTGAAAGTGCGAAAGCCTTAAAAGAATCCAGTGAATGGAAAGATACTTCAGAAAAGTTGATTCGTTTGCAAAAGGAATGGAAAAATGTTGGTCACGCTGGACAGAAATTAGAGCAAAAGTTGTGGACAGAATTCCGTGCTGTTTGTGATTCATTCTTCAATGCACGTCAAAAACATTTTGAAGATCAGGACAAAGCACTTGAAACGAATTTATTAGCAAAACAAGAAATCATTAAGAATATTGAGGCATACGCTCCATCTGAGGACAAGCAAAAATCGTTAGCTGATTTACGTGAGTTCACGAATGCCTTCAATGCTGTTGGTAAAGTTCCGATGAAGGAAAAGGATATTGTCTATCATGCATACAAATCAGCGATTGATCAACACTATAGCAAATTGAAATTAGAAGCTGGTGAAAAAGATCGCGTTATGTTTGAAGCGCGCTTGGAGACCTTGAAAGGAAGTCCAGATGCCGGAAAATTGCTATCCAAAGAACGTTTCGAAATTCGTCAGCAAATTGACAAATTAAAAAGCGATATGCTGCAATACGAAAATAATTTGGGCTTCTTTGCAAAATCAAAAGGTGCAGATGCATTGCGTAAGGAAGTAGAAAGCAAAATCAACACGTCAAAAGCGAAGATTGAGGCATTAATTAAAAAACTGAAGCAAATACCTAATGAATAAATTCTTCAACGCACTCTTATTGTTTTTTTTATTTCCAACGATGGCATTGGCTATTTTTGTTGGATTCGATTTACCAATTGAAATCCTTAAAGTTAGTGGGGCGAGCCTTCCCTACCGTAAAGAAGCATTCTTGGTTCTTGGATTAATTTTACTAATCATTAACTTGAGAAGAAGTATTCGTCGTTGGATGGGTATGCGTTTGATTACACAAACTTCCAAGTTCAAATGGAATGTTCAGATAAGCAAAGAGCGAAAACAAAGAGTTATTGTTTACACCTTATTGGAAGCAATGGTTTTTGGTTTTGTCGGGACTGCACTTTATCAAGTTTGTCCTGAAGCATTTTTACCTGCTATTGCATTTTGGTTTGCCACGGTTGACAATTTGATTTTTATACTTTTCGGTAGTATCCGAAATACATTTAGAATTGGTTTAACATCTAAAGCCATTGTTTTTGCCGATCGTGACATACAATTGATCTACTTCAGTGGATTGCGTAAAGTAGAAATTCACCAATTATCTATCTACTTTGATTACATCAAAGAATTACAACTGATTATACCACTAGATTCGGTTCCGGATGAAAATAAAAAAGAATTCTTTGAAGCGATCGAAGCATCGGTAAATAAGGATAAGGTATTCTTCCAAGTGAAAAATTAAATCTCACACAATTAATGCCTTGACATTTTAAATAACGCACTAACTAGTGAGATTTTAACGCAGACTATTCGAAAAAACCACAAAATATATAAGGCTAGAATAAACTACCGAGACTAACTATTTAGGATTTCCATACACGTATAAGTCTTCCCTGCTAGTACTTCTTGAATTCCTTTACGAATTTCTGAAATAGACGAATTCTTAGTGATAAAACCACTTGCACCTACTTGAAATGCACGTTGAACATATGATGGCTCTGTATGAATAGTTAGAATTATAATTTTAATAGACGGAAAAAGCTGTAAAAGTTCTTCAGTTAATTCAATTCCATTTTTATCGCCCGGTAAATTGATATCCATAAATATCAAACTAGGCTGTATGCGCGTTACACCCTCTATAACTTCATTAGAATGTTTGAAAACTTCAACAGAATGGAAACCAGCATCTTTAAGCAATCCTGCCCAAACATCTGCAATTAATTTAAAATCTTCAACAACAACAGCTATCATGATAATATGAATTGATCAGTGTACAAAGTTATTTTTTTTTTGTAATTTATTGTTCTGTAACCGATTAAAAATATAACTATCGTTTATCATTTTGAATTTTGAGTGATTTATGGAGAAAACAGTTGATTTAGTGATTAATTACTTCACGATTCATAGCTCCATCCCATTGACTTAATATAATTTGCTAAGGCAAGATTTTCCTTAAGTCAATTCTATAAGTCATTCTTAACGATTAAACGCTGCGAAGCGAATTTCCTGTTTCAAATTTGATTGTGCATCGGCCAATTTCATGATAGGAACCAATCTGCCTCCGCCTACTTCAGCCGCTTCAGTCATTTTTACTTGGTCAACATCCTTAATTTTTATTCCCACTACCGACATATTGATTCCTTTCTTCTTGTACTTTTTAACATATTTCTTATAGTCATCAGAGTTACGATTAAAGGCACCATCCGTAATAACAATAATCTGATTTGTGCCACCAGGAATGAATCCTTTCAAGGCCTGCTTATAGCCCAACTTGATACCTTCACCGCCTGCAGTTAATCCTGAAGCCTTAAGATTTTCAATTTCTTTTTGTATCGCTTCTTTATTATCGCAATGGGTTGGTGCCAACACCACTCTTGAATCAGAAGAGAAGGTAACAATTCCTAATTTATCTGTTGGGCGCAACATTTCCATTAATTGAAAAAGTGAATATTTCATCAATTCAATTCGATCTCCTTGTTGCATAGATGAGGAAACGTCTAAGACAAATACCACATTGATTGGATTGAAATTCTCAGCAGAAAAATCGTCCGGAGCGAGACTCGAAAATTCCACTGGTACCTCTTCAATGAAGGCAGTTGTTTCCTCATTCAACAATTCTTCTACAATCTCAATTTCAACAACTGGAGGTGTTGGTTCGATAATAATGGGTTGAATTGGTGGGGTTGTTGCTGGAGGCGGTGGACAATACGAAGGATCTTTCGTTAATTCGAGTACAATCACATTGCGTTGAAAATTAACATACGCACCCAATTCAGCCGGTTTATATGCCTCATGCGATGCATAGAAATAAGAGAATCCAAGATTTGCCTCTTCTTTTATCTTACCGTTTTTATCCGTTTGCTTCGTCCATACTGGCATGCCATTTTGAATGAAACTTACTTTAGAATTTGACAATTCGGCTTTCGTTTCACGATCAATTGTTATAACTGTTAATTGAAAGTTGTTTGCATTTTTTCCTGTTGGTCGTGAAGAAAAATCGGGACAAGCGGTAAACGCAGTTAAGTCGTCACTTGCAATATCTTTGAGATTTCCGGTAATTTTAATTTTAACTGCTTCGTTGCGGTCGCTCACAAACACATCTATATCATATGAAAAACGACCTTTTACCTTTGGATTGACCTGAAAACGTAAAACTACTGAACTATCTTGATCCATGAACTTACCGTTCACTATGTAATTCACTTCATACGGCTTTTTAACGCTCAGAACGTATTCTTTCTTCTTTCCCTTGTTGGTCAATACAAAATCAACAAAACGCTCGTCATACGACTCTAAATCGCCAAAATCATGCTTCAACTTGTCAAAAGTTACTTGAGCAAAAGCGAAGGATTGAAGTAAAACCGTTAAAAGGAGAATGAATGCGCGCATAAAACCAAATATACAAAAAACGGACCTTTCTAAAATTTGTTACGAAAACAAAAAGGGAAGCCTTTCGACTTCCCTTCATTATCAGTTGAAATGATTTATTTTTTACACGTTTCCTTGCAGTTCGATTTGTCTTTGCATTTTGACTTGTCTTTACATTCAGACTTATCTGCACAACATGAAGCTTTCTTCGTGCACTCATTCGCTGCACCCATGAATTTTCCATTTGCATCATAATGCGCCATGCACATTGCTTTTTCTTCAGCAGAACATTTTAATGAATCACACATTGCAGCACATTCGTCTTTCGACATTTTTGCACACTTATTCATGTCGCATTTACCAATCATGTTCTTTCCTTCCATGTGCGGAACACACGCCTTCATATCACCATGACAAGCTTTCATCTCTTGGCAACATTCAGATTTAGTAGCACATTCACCCTGACCAGCTTTACCAGCTTCGTGACCATTCCCCAAGATTGGAGCGATAACCAAACCAATTAAACATGTCAATTTGATTAAGATGTTCATTGAAGGACCTGAAGTATCTTTGAATGGATCACCAACTGTATCTCCAGTAACCGCTGCTTTGTGCGCATCAGAACCTTTGTACGTCATTTCACCATTGATCTCAACACCTGCTTCGAATGATTTCTTAGCATTATCCCATGCACCACCAGCGTTGTTTTGGAACACTGCCCAAAGAACACCTGAGACTGTTACACCAGCCATATATCCACCTAACATTTCAGCGATTAACTGATTGTCAGAACCATAAACTAATTTACCTAACAACACGATTGCGATAGGGAAACCAATAGTTAATATTCCTGGCAACATCATTTCACGTAAAGCAGCTTTAGTAGAAATCTCTACACACTTACCATACTCAGGTTTACCAGTTCCTTCCATAATTCCGGGAATTTCCTTGAACTGACGACGTACTTCGTACACCATGTCCATTGCAGCCTTACCAACTGAATTCATTGCTAACGCAGAGAATACAACTGGAATCATACCACCAACAAACAACATCGCTAGAACTGGCGCCTTGAAGATGTTAATTCCATCAATACCTGTAAATGTTACGTAAGCCGCAAACAAGGCTAATGAAGTCAAGGCTGCAGAAGCAATTGCAAAACCTTTTCCTGTAGCAGCAGTTGTATTACCAACTGAATCTAAAATATCTGTACGCATACGTACTTCTTTCGGCAATTCACTCATTTCTGCAATACCACCAGCATTATCTGAAATTGGTCCGAAAGCATCGATTGCCAATTGCATAGCTGTTGTAGCCATCATTGCTGATGCAGCCAAAGCAACACCGTAGAATCCAGCCAGTGCATATGAACCCCAGATTGCACCTGCAAACAATAGAACTGTTGGGAATGTAGAAATCATACCTGTTGCTAAACCTGCGATAACGTTCGTTCCTGCTCCAGTAGATGATTTTTGAACGATTTTCAAAACTGGTTTTGTACCCAATCCCGTGTAGTATTCAGTAACCGATGAAATTGCTCCACCTACAACCAAACCAATAATTGTTGCATAGAAAACACGCATTGAAGAAATATCTTTCGCTCCTTCTCCGAAGAAGTCCATACTCATTGTTTCTGGTAACATATATTTAACCAAAACGAAACAAGCAACTGCTGTTAACGCAATAGAAACCCAGTTACCAATATTCAAAGCTGTTTGAACTTGTTTTTCTTTTGCATCGTTACTGGTGATTTTCACCAACATTGTTCCAATAATCGAGAATAAGATCCCAAATCCGGCAATCGCCATTGGTAATAAAATTGGTCCGATTCCACCGAATGCATCTTGAATAGCACCACCCATGTCCTTAATAACATAGTTACCTAAAACCATTGCAGCTAATACTGTTGCTACATATGAACCAAATAAATCGGCACCCATACCCGCAACGTCACCTACGTTATCACCTACGTTATCAGCAATTGTTGCAGGATTACGAGGATCATCTTCTGGAATTCCAGCTTCTACTTTACCAACTAAGTCAGCACCAACGTCAGCAGCTTTCGTATAAATACCACCACCAACACGTGCAAACAATGCAATTGATTCAGCACCCAAAGAGAAACCAGCCAATGTTTCCAAAACGATTGTCATGTCTTCTGTTGAAGTCCACTGACCTTTCATGAAAAATTGGAAGAAAATAATAAAGAACGCTGTTAAACCAAGAACTGCCAGGCCTGCAACACCCAATCCCATTACTGTACCACCACCGAAAGAAACTTTCAATGCTTGTGGTAAACTAGTACGAGCGGCTTGAGTTGTACGAACATTTGTTTTAGTAGCGATTTTCATACCCATGTTTCCAGCTAAAGCTGAGAAAAATGCTCCAAAAATGAAGGCAACAACAATAAGAATGTGTGTTGTTGGAACGATAAAAGAAATTCCAGCTAATACAATACTCGCTGCAACAACGAAAATTGCTAATAATCTGTATTCTGCTTTTAAGAATGCCAATGCACCTTCATAAATGTAATCCGAAATTTCTTTCATTTTACCATCTCCAGCGTCTTGTTTTAAAACCCAAGCTCTTTTGATCCACATAAAAAGTAGACCGATAATTGCCATAGCTATTGGCACATAAATCATAAATGACCCCATAAAGTAGTTTTTAGTGTTAATTTTTGTCGGGCGCAAAAGTAGAGGTTTCAAAGAACTTCTGCAAGTTTGCCCACCTTTTATTAAAGTAGGCTCTTACGCACACATGACATCAAGGTTACAATAATTACAATATGGTCGGTACTAAACGGTTTAAATAAAAAAAGCAGAAAGCAAAGAAGCGGATTAAATTGCTGCTTTTATTTTTGATTTTAGGGTGTTGATGTCCATTCCCCCACTCTGTTTCCAAAGTATTTCTCCATCTTTAAACAACATAAAGGTTGGAACACTTCGGACTTTAAACTTATTCGCTACTTCCTGATTTTTGTCTACATCAATTTTTAAAATGCGCACTTGACTGCCCATTTCGTTTTTCAAGCGATCCATTACAGGATGCATTGACTGACAAGGTCCACACCATGTTGCGTGAAAATCAACCAAGGTTGGCGTTGACGATTTTACGATATCATTGAAATTTCCCATTGTTTTTATTTTCCACAAAGATAAATGATTTTAAAAGGACTTTCAGTGACATTTGTTACGCAGGGCGAGAATTCATAATTCATAATTTTACCACAGAGACACTTAGAACACGGAGGACTTTTCAACACATAGAGAAGGTGCGAAGTCCAAGACAAAAAAGTTCACAGAGACACCTGCGGTGTTGCAATTCATAATTAATTCCCTACGGTCATTGAATCCTTCGGATTTCATAATTCATAATTCGTAAGTATCTTTGTCAGATGCAAATATTTAAGTCAAGTGTAGTTAACCTATTGAAGCTCCTTTTATTTTGGTTGCTTGTGTTTGATCTGCAACGCATTCTATTCTCTATTCACAACTGGGATAAATTCAAGGATATTTCTTGGGGCGATTGGTTCTTGGCCTTCGTTTATTCCATTCGCTTGGACATGGCAACGGCGGCACTTTTGAGTTTTTTACCCTTAGTTATGTTGACAATCTACTTTGTTTCACCAGGCAAGTGGACAGCGCGTTTTTTCAAAATCATTCTATTTATTGAGATAATCATTGCAGCTTGTATTCACGGTGGAGAAATCAATGCCTACACTGAATGGAACCACAAACTAACAACAAGGGTATTTACGCATTTATTGAACCCAGATGAAGTGGTGCGAACTGCTGATTATGGAATGATGGTATGGTTTACTCTTTATGCCTTCATTGAAATTTTTATGGGTTATTTTATTCAGCGAAAGTTTTTTCCTATGAAAGTCGAGAAACAAAGCCTGAATTGGTTCATTCGAATACCAATTGCAATGCTGTTTTTATGTATTTTCGGAGGTGGATTCTTGCTTCTTGCAAGAGGTGGGACACAACAAATTCCAATCAACATAGATTCAGCATATTATTCAAAAGATTATGCTACCAATGACCTATCAGTGAATTCTGTCTATTATTTTGTTAAAAGCTTCTTGTTGTACAACCGAAGTGAAAAAGGAGTTGGATTTCCCTTAATTGAAGAACAGAAAGCCAAGCAACAACTCGTTGACTTTTTCGACTATCCTAAAAATCATTCGAACTACATTCTAACAACTGATCGACCAAACATAGTATTTATCATTTTGGAAAGCTGGACATCGAATGCTGTGGGTTCATTGAACAATGGAATTGGCGCAACACCTTATTTTGATAAACTTTCGGAAAAGGGTCTGTTATTTACAAATATCTATGCTTCGGGCTCAACTTCAGAAGTGGGAAATGCAAGTATTTTTAGTGGTTATCCCGCACTTCCAGAGGTGTTTTTATCAATGCAACCTGATAAGCACCGCAAAATACCATCGCTGAATCAAGAATTGAAAAAATGGAATTACACTTCTCATTATCTTTTTAGTGGTGATTTAAAATACGGAAATATTGGAGGCTTTTTCATAGACCACGGCTTTGATGTGGTTGAAGATGAGAATGATTTTCCATCAGGATTAAAGCATGGAAAATTGAATTATTACGATGAAGATTTATATAAAATTTTTCTAAAAAAAATCAATAAAACCAAAGAACCATTTATGCATTGCGCTTTTACAGGAAGCACACACTCACCTTATGATTTTCCAAGAAAGAACTCCAAAAAATGGAACGGTTCTGAAGCAGCTTTTATGGAATCCATGTATTATGCCGATAAATGCTTATATGACTTCCTAACTCAAGCAAAAACAAAGCCTTGGTACAACAATACTATTTTTGTTTTAGTTGCAGATCACGGTCACGCTGCACCTGAAATTCAAAATCCATCCGTATCCGCATTTTTCAAAATTCCATTGCTCATTTATGGCGAGCCGTTAAAAAAGGAATATCAAGGGAAAAAAATTGAGAAAGTTGGGTCACAATCCGATATAGCTCGCACAATTGCATACCAATTAAAGGGAGATGCAGAACAATTCAAATGGAGCAAAGATTTACTCAACCCGCAAGCACCTGAATTTGCGCTTCACACTGTAATCAGAGGTTATGGCTGGGTTTCTAAGCAAGGTAATTTCACTTACAACTTTGATATGAGTAACAATTTAGACAATACTTTTACAGTGGAAAACATCATCCAAGAAAAGTTACGCTGTCATTCATTCATGTCCTTAGTTTACGCTGACTTCCAAAAATTGTAATTGTGAATACTCGAAAGTCTAAACGCTTTTTTCCTACATTTACACTGTGAAAATCCTCGTTATTCGTTTCAGTTCCATTGGTGATATTGTTTTGACAACGCCCATTGTGCGCGCTTTAAAAACGCAACTACCTGCTTGTGAAATTCACTTTATAACAAAAAAGGCATTTGCGGGAATTCTAGAGCACAATCCGAATATCGATCACTTATTTACTATTGAAAAATCAATTTCAGAGGTGCTTTCTTCGCTGAAGGCTGAAAAGTACGATTACGTAATCGACTTGCACAGAAATGCGCGTACACTTTCATTGAAACTCAAACTGGGCAGACCTTCCTTTTCATTTCCAAAATTGAATCTTTCGAAGTGGTTGTTGGTAAATTTCAAATACCAATCGATGCCGCAACTTCATGTAGTCGATCGCTACTTCGAAGCAGTGGGGAAATTAGGTGTGAAAAATGACCTAAAACCCTGCGATTTCTTTATACAAACTGCCGACGAGGTAAATGTAAACAGCTTGGGTTTAGCATTCAAATCTTACATTTCGATTGCTATTGGGGCACAATTCGCCACGAAACGAATGCCCTTCAATAAATTGGAAGAAATTATTCAAGCAATAGATTTTCCAATGGTACTAATTGGTGGACCAACGGATCAAAAATTAGCTGAAATGTTGGTGGAACGTTTTCCATTGAAAAAATTAATCAACGCTTGCGGCACTTATAACTTGGCACAATCAGCAAGTATTGTTCAACAATCAGCTGTGCTGCTTTCGAACGACACGGGGATGATGCACATTGCTTCTTGTTTTGAAATTCCAACGGTCAGCGTTTGGGGAAATACTGTCCCTGAATTGGGCATGTATCCCTATTTTCCCACAAATAAAAATGCCTATTCCATTCACCAAGTCAACGATTTAAAATGTCGTCCTTGTTCAAAAATAGGCTTTAAAGAATGTCCAAAAAAACATTTTAATTGCATGCAAGAGCAAAATAGTGACGAAATCGTTGAAGATTTAGAGCGATACTTTCTCTAGAATTTACTTAAATTTCTTTTAATTAAAAACGAACTTATATCCGCACTTAATTAATAAATAGTCTATTTATTAATTAAATTAATTTCTACTTTTACTTAAATTCAGAATTTATAACCTATGAAAAAATTATTTTACTTTTTATCCCTATTCTTAACCTTCAATGCTTCATCTCAATGTTTTTCTGTTGGGACTGGTGCTGATGGTGCTTATGTGGCCACGGTGAACACAACACTTACAGGTGGAACTTATAATTTCACTTCATTTACGATTAATCCAGGCGTTGTAGTTTCTGTTACTGGTAATTCATCACTTGTGATTTATTGTTCTGGAACGGCAACCATTAATGGTGTCTTAAACGCAAGTGGTGGTAATGGAAGTGATGGAATTACTTATACGAGTGCAGGTATTGGAGGCATTGGTGTTGCTGGAGGTGGAAATGGAGGAAATGGTACGTATTCTACCGATCTTAGTGGTATGCAGGCTTCAGACGGAAATAACACAGGTGGAGTTGGAACTTTTGGTAATGGTTGGACCGGTGGAGGTGGTGCTGGTTATGCTACCAGCGGAAATGGATCTGGAGGCGCAGCAGGCTTTGGTGGAGCATCATATGGTACAGCCAATCTTGCAGGATTGTGGGCTGGTTCAGGTGGCGGTGGCGGTTCAGGTGGCATAAGTTGTGGTTCAGGTGGCGGTGGCGCTGGAGGTGGATTAATCATTATTAATGCAAATTCTATAATTATTGGTGCTACGGGTTCGTTAATAAGTAATGGCGGGAATGGTGGCTCTGATGGAAATGGAAACTGCGGTGGCGGTGGTGCCGGGTCTGGCGGAAGTATTTGGATTGCATCACCTTCTTTAACAAACAATGGAAATATTTCCGCGATTGGAGGAATTGGTGGAGCATCGGCTGTTCCTGGTTCACCATATTACGGGACGGGTGGTAACGGATCGGCTGGAAGAATTCGAATAGATGGCACCTTATCCGGTTCAGGAAACATAATCCCAAATTTAGGATTCAATTTACCTCAACTAGCATCGCCATTTGCATCTACTCAAACGATGAGTATCTGTAATGGTGAAACAATCACAGTAGCATCAAGCACTTATTCTACTTCTGGTACATATCAAGACATAATCCCTAATGCTTTAGGTTGTGATAGCACAATAACAACAGTATTAACTGTTCTTCCAGAACAGACATCTACCCAAACATTGACTCTATGCGCAGGAGAATCTTTAACGGTTGGAACAGATACATATTCTACAAGTGGTACATATCAAAATATCCTCACTTCAATTGGTGGGTGTGATAGCACGGTTACAACAAATCTAACAGTATTGCCAGCTATTTCCTCTGTTCAAACATT
>JBIIKG010000269.1:0-3250 GCA_044233275.1 Crocinitomicaceae bacterium
AGCAGTTGGCGCAGCAGCAAATACTGGCGCAATTAAATCGTGAACTGTGATTGTCTGAGAGGATGAAGAAGTATTTCCACAAAGATCAGTGAAAGTCCACGTACGCGTAATTATTTCAGGACAAGTACCGCCATTAGAAACATCAGTTCCTGTAACCGATCCAGCAGGATCACAATTATCAGTATATGTAAGGTTTGTCATTGCAGGAACATCAGCAGCACAAGCAACGGTTAAAGCAGTTGGTGGAGCTACAAAAACTGGAGCTTGTGTGTCCAAAACTGTTATTATTTGAGTGACAAAAATAAAGTTTCCACAATCATCGGTAACTCGGTATCTTCTGGTAATTATTTCTGGACAAGTCAAACCATTTGACACATCATCCTGCCAAGTCACAGTTGGTGTCACCCCATTATCTGCTTCATCTGTTACAACTAAGATATTTGGTAATGGCACTAAAGCTGAACATTGAACATTTATCCCTGAAGGATTTGAGGCAGTTGGCAAAATAGCATCTCCAACAGTTATTGTTTGAGTTAATAATATTTGGTTTAAACATGCATCTGTAACACTGTATGTTCTTGTAATTATTTCTGGACATGTTCCTCCATTGCTAACATCACTTACCCACGCAACTATTGGAATTGAACAATTGTCTGCCTCATCAATAACAAGTAAAATATTTGGCGCTGGCGCAGTTCCTGCGGCTACAAAAATATCAACGGGATTAGAAGCTGTTGGAAATATTAGGTCTGTAATATTGATAGTTTGATTAACTGTAATTGCATTCAAACACGCATCCCTGATGGTATACGTTCTGATTATCACAAGCGGACAAGTACCTGTTGGCGCTCCATCTGAACTTGTTACCGTTAAACTAGCATCTGCAGTGCAGTTATCTGCTATTGCAACGCCCATTGCTTCCAAGGCTGCAACTGTCGTTACTGCTGCAGGAACTGAAGTCGCTGAACATCCCGATACTGTAGCTGCCGTTAAAGTTCCAGTTACTGTTGGAGCAATTAAATCTGAAACAGTAATTGTTTGAGTAACATTAACAAAGTTTCCACACTCATCAGTTACACGATAAGTTCTTGTGACAATATTTGGACAAATACCACCATTTGAAACATCACTAATCCAAGTTACTGTAGGAGGAATTGTGATATCGTCGGCTTCTGTTGTAACAACATTTATATCTGGTGCTGGAATAGCTGAAGCACATGTTAATGTAATTGGTGCAGGATTAGAAGCTGTTGGCGGATTATCAACAACAACAGTAACTTGATCTGTTACGGTACAACCATTAAAGGTAACTGATAATGTATAGGTTGTTGTTACCAAAGGTGAAACGGTTACTTGACCAGTAGTTGTGCCTCCTGCTGGAATAAGATCTATTGTTCCTGAGCCAGCGCCAGCACTCCATGAATAAGTAGCCCCATTATCAGGTGAAACCGGATTTGCACCAATCACAACTCCTGCACCACCAGAACATCTTACTTTGTCTGGCCCTGCATTGGCACTAGTTCCTGGAGGAACAACAACAGTTACAGAAGTATTACAAGCATCTATACCATTTGTATAGGTGACATTAAAAGTTGTGGTACTAGTTATATTTGTTGTTTGAACAGCGTTATCACTTGTCGGCGGTAAAAAAGAATAATCATACCAATAAGCGTTGCAATTGATCACAGATGAAATTTGTACATTATCAATCCCCCAATTATCATATTGAGATCCAGATGATGACAATTGAATCCATTGGAATTGAGTATTTGGCCCAATTGCACCAGGCGGAATTGGAAATGAATATGTGTTCCAGTTTGTCAATCCAGCATTATAACCACCTAGCGGATCCCAATACTGAATAACCGTCCATGTAGCACCGCCATTAGTAGAATACTGAAAGGTAACACCCTCATTCGGTAGATCAGGACCTTCACAAGGTGCATTTCCTCCTTGAGTTGCATAATCCATATCAAAACTAATTATACCACCACAACTTACGTTTAAAACAGCAGTTGTTAACTGAGGAACACTAGAGCCGGCTGTTGATGCCCAATAATAAGGAGTTCCATCAAGACTTGGTCCGCAAAGTGTTCCTACGGACTGACCACCTGTTGCAATCCAACCAGAACCTAAAGATCCTCCGTTAAAATTATTGTTCATTGCTAGGTTATTTGTACCTAGGCCAACAGCTGTTAATGAAACTGATCCGCCCGCACATGTTAGGTTGGCCGGCACTGATGTATATGTTAAATTAACATTACAAGGAATAGGAGGACAAGCTGCACAAGGGCCACCACAGTCTATACCGTTTTCACCTTGATTTTGAATACCATCAGTGCATGTCGCGGGTGCAATGCATGAAATGGCAGCTGCCCAACCGTTTGCTAAAACAGAACCATCAGAGGTGAATCTGATTGTTATACATCCTGAAGGATTATTTGCTGTAACCACACCAGGCGAGGTTGCTGCATATGGACTACCCGCAAATTGAGGAGCTCCTGTTGTTGTTCCATTATACAAATAAACTCTATCACAGCAGGTTTCCATAGCGAAAGCTGTAAAATTCAAGCGAATCATAGCGCCAGGTGTACTCGGACAAAATGTTATAGTCCGGTTTTGATTATTAGTATATTGCCCTGTCGCTCCACCAGAATCATAAAAATTACCCCCACAAGTGCTTACAGTGGTATTGTTAGCAGCAGCACTTAATAGATAGTTTTGTGAAAACACTAAAATGTTCATTGATAAAAAAGTGAACATTAGAACAATCTGTCTTATATTTTTCATTATTCTGGAATATTTTTGTTATTCATTTGAATGCTTTAATTGTCGGATAAAAATAAATCTGAGTTATTGCGGGAATGCAATATTTAATGAAGCTAACTGAAACCTCGTTAAAATCGCACCTTTCGAATAGTTTACATCAATGAATTTTGAAAACAATTTCAATTCATTAATAGTTTCTCGGTCACAATTTCCTTCTAGTGTCTCATTTGGGAGCAATCGAATGGTTCTTGCATACTCAACCGGATAATCACATGTTAAGCATTTTTCATCATAATACAAATGAATATGCCAATTGAGATCAAGTTTGGTAGAAGTTTTATTGACAAACTTAAAATTCACTTGTTCAAAGTCATATCCCATGGAAGGGTCGCAATCGGATGATTTAAATTCAATTCGAATTTGATCATTTTCATAATACGTTCTCCAAGTTGTTGAATGATTGTCAATTAGGAGAACGTAT
>JBIIKG010000270.1:0-3219 GCA_044233275.1 Crocinitomicaceae bacterium
CAAAAATGAAAATTAACAGGAATAAAAATGGATTGAACATTAGTTTTCAAAGTGAAGAGGATGATCATTTTGATGTTTCTATTAAATCAAATGATATTGCCCATAAGATAGATGATAAAAGGATTTTAAAAGAAACAGACTCGCTCTATTATGAAAGAAATCAAAGTTCAACAGCTATAATTGATTATAACTTCAAGGTGACTTCTGAGAATTTAGTGAAGCCAGCGAATTTTACATTTTCTAATCATTCTTCGATTGGACTTCCTGTCGAGTTAATTACAAAACCTAGTGAAAAATATAATTATGGTGGTGATCTAACCTTGGTAGATGGAATTTTTGGTGTGGAACCATGGAAAGGACATGAATGGTTGGGTTATCAATCAGATACAATAGAATTCATTGTTCATTTAGAGTCGAAAAAAAAGATGGTTGGATTTCAATTGAATTTTCTGAAAAATGAAGGTTCTTGGATTTATTTGCCAGATGAAGTTCAATTACAAGTGTCCAAAGATAAAAAGCACTGGAAAAAATTAAAAAGAGTTTCGTTTCAATTACTTCCTAATAAAGGTGTGATTAAATCAAACAAAAATACTTTTGTTCAATCTATTAACAATAAAGGTCGTTATCTTAAAGTGTTGGTCTTCCCAAAAAAAGCAATACCAACAGGAAATGAAGGAGCCGGACAAAAACCATGGACATTTATTGATGAATTAACAATTATCTGCAAATAATGAAATTTGAACTTTGCGCTGCTTCAATTGAAGCGATTCAACTTGCGAAACAATTTAATTTTAACCGAATAGAACTTTGTCAAAGCCTCGAACAAGGTGGTTTAACCCCTTCATTCGGGATGATAGAATACGCTCAAGCTTTTGGAATAGAAACACATGTGCTTATTCGCCCACGACCGGGTGGATTTGTATATTCACGAGACGAAATAGACGTTGTTTTAAAAGAAATTATTTCATGCAAACGAATAGGAGTGAAGGGTGTAGTTGTCGGAGCTTTAAAAGATTCTGGAGAAATAGATAGTGAAGTAATGAAGGAGATGATTGATAAAGCGGAAGGTATGGATGTTACTTTTCATCGTGCTTTTGATGATTCAATCGAATGGAAACCTTCGTTAGAAATATTGATAAATTTAGGTGTGGAAAGAGTTTTATCGTCTGGTTTAGCAACGAATATTGAAAATGGAATGCCAGTGTTGAAACAAATGGTGCAATTTGCAGATTCCAATATTGAAATCATGGCTGGAGGAGGCGTGAACGCTGCTAATGTATGTCGCTTAATTGAGGATGTTCAGCCAGATGCAGTGCATTTTTCGGGAACATCTAAATTTGATTTGGATGAGGATTCCTTCTTTTCAGAATCTATTTTGAAAGTTGATACTAAGAAAGTACAGCGAATTTTGGATGTTGCAAGAATAATGTAATCTTTTTGACTGATTTGCGTTCTGAATTTATGAGACATTTTATTTTATTTTCAGTCATCGTATTCACTTCGTTAAGGTTAAATGCACAATGTGATTCTATCGAAGCATTGAATATGCAAATATATGAGTTAGCCAAAGCTAAGTTGGGCAAAAAAGTCGATCGTGGAGAATGTTGGGATTTAGCAAAATATGTCTTAGACAAAACTGAATGCGAATGGGATGGGATGTACATGTTTGGGAGAGAATTATCGTCCGACGAATGTGTAATGCCCGGTGACATTATTCAATTCAAAAATGTTAAAATTAAGTATAAGAAAGGCAATACAACATATACAGAAGCAATGACCCATCACACTGCCTTGGTTCATGAAGTTAAATCGGAAAATGAATATGTTTTAATACACCAAAATACGGGATATACTGGCCGTAAGGTTGGGATAAGCGGATTAAGACTTGAAACAATTATCAAAGGAAGTATTAAGATTTATCGTCCAATAAAAAAATCTTAGATCCGGTCTAAAACGTAAACAATCAATTCCTTCATTTCCTTTTCATATCCCTTTGAAAATTCTAGTCTTGGTCTATTTGCCACACCTAAGCAAATTGTTGCACACTGGTGACCTAAACTTTTTCCAAGTGCAAACAGTGCTGAACTTTCCATTTCGAAATTGAGGATGCGCTCATTTTTATGTTGAAATGCAGTTAATTGTTCATTCAGTTGAGCTGTTTTTGTTGCAAGCCTTAATTGTCTTCCTTGTGGACCGTAAAATCCACTAGAAGTAACTGTAATCCCATTAAAAGTCAATTCTGAATCTAACCTTGAAGTCAATTCGTTAGAAGCTGAAACAAGATAAGGTTCGACTTTAGAAGGTAGAGGAACTTGGGAGGAAAAAGAACTTAATAATTCTATTTCTGCAGTGGTAAAGGAAATTCCATAAAAATGAGCAACATTATCAAGTCCAATTGCATGTGTTGAAAGAATATATGAATGAACAGGGATTTCAGCCTGTAAAATGCCGCAGGTTCCAATACGAATTATTTCAAGTGACTTTTTAATGCGATTCTCTTCACGCGTATTCAAATTAATATTGACCAAAGCATCTAATTCATTTATGGTAATGTCAATGTTGTCTGTACCAATTCCGGTAGAAAGCGCTGAAATGCGTTTCCCTTTGTAAACTCCCGTGTGACAAACAAATTCACGATGTTGTGACGTATGTTCTATAGTGTCAAAAAAATGGGAAATCATCGCTACACGATCTTGATCACCAACAACAATGACTTTATCTGCAATTTGACTTGGATTTAGTCCAAGGTGATAAACATTGTTTTTTGAGTCTAAAACTAATTCTGATGAAGGAAACATAATGTCTATAAAATAAAAAAGTGCCGAAAAACTGTCGGCACTTTAAGTTGATATTTAAAATTACTTCGTAATACTACCAAAAACTTTTTGAAGCAGATCAGATACACGTGCCATTGGATCCTTACGGATTTTATTTTCCTCTTGAGCCACCATTAAGAAAAGACCACTTATTGCTTTTTCTGTAACATATGCATTCAAATCAGGATTCAATTTTTCACCACCAGTAATCGTCATAGCACTGTTGTATTTGGTGATAATAGGATTCCAATACTCAGTCAATTTTACTTTTGCGATTGCTGCCTCAACCTTTGGACGGAAAGCCGCAGTTAATTGAACGGTTGTTTGATTTTTCAAGTATGATGTTGCTGCTCCATCACCACCATTAAGAATATTAAAACCATCTGAAACCGTCATGTTTTTT
>JBIIKG010000271.1:0-3167 GCA_044233275.1 Crocinitomicaceae bacterium
GGTAACCATTCACACCTAGGACTTCATCGTTGACGCTCAATCCAGCATCTTCTGCGGCAGAGCCATTGCGAACACCTTTAACAATAATCTTCCCTCCCTCTGTTCTGAAATTAGCACCAAATGATGGTTTCGTTGTGCTAGCGTCTTGAACATTCAAACCAATCGAACCAAATAAATCATTGTACGGAGGAACTTGCGTACCATTAATGTATTTGTCAAAAAAATCAGTCATGTCTTCGCCTAAGAAGGTTCCCAGTTCCTTTTTGAATTCATCTTCTGAAAAACCTCGGTTCATCTTTCTGTAATACTTTGTATACAAGGTTTGAAGAAAATGATCCAAGCACTTTTCACCTTTGTATTTACTGATAATTTTCGCATCCAAAATTGCTGCCATTACTTGACCGCGCGTATAATAGGTCATAGTTGTATTCGCACTGTTTTCATTCGGACGATAGGCTTTAATCCACGCATCGAAACTCGCATGAGCAACCGGTTGTACTCGTGAACCTGCGCTTCCTTCCACATAATTGATGGAATTTTGCAGTTTATTCAAATAATCATCTTTATCGTAATAACCCGCACGAACCATCAATAATTCATCGTAGTAAGAGGTAAAACCTTCCATTACCCACAAAAGCGAGGTATAGTTTTCCTCATCGTAATTGAAAGGACCTAATTCGATTGGTCGAATACGCTTTACGTTCCATAAATGGAAATATTCATGCGCTACAAGCGATAGAAATCCTAAGTATTCAGCGCCTTGGTAAGTCCAACGGTTAACGCTCAACGTTGTTGAATTGGTATGTTCTAATCCACCTTGACCATCAACCACATTGTGTATGATGAAAACATATTCTTTATTCGGATTTTCACCAAAAACTTTCGTTGCAGCGTTGACAATTTTCGCCATATCCGTTTTCAAGGTAGCGATATCATAATTTCCTTCGCCGTACATAGCAACCGTATGTTTGACATTGTTTGCATTAAAATCGAAGGTTATGTGAGTACCAATTTCAATTGGACAATCCGCTAATTGGTCGTAATTATCGAACAGAAAAGATCTTGTTCCAGTATTTGTAGTGATTAATTCAGGCAAAGCAGTCGTTATTTTGTTGAATTTAGCAAATGGAATGATGTTCAACTTCCCTTTTAAACCCAAGTATTTATCAACATACATAAAAACACCTGTTCCACTTACATAACCATGCGTCAAATCCAAGAAACTCGTTCGCACTGAAAGTTCAAATGCATAAACTTCATATTTCACAGTCACTTTTTTTGATTTCCCTTTGGCAATTGACCAGGTATTTTTTGATTTTTTCGTGACTTTCAGTTCATTTCCACCTTCATCGAAGGCTTTCACTAAGTTGACATTCTTCGCAAATTCACGCACCAAATAAGATCCTGGAGCCCAAACTGGCATTTTAATATCCAACTGTTTATCCTTGAAATTAGACAAGGACATTTCCACTTCAAAATAATGATTCTGAGGTTTCGGCATGGAAAGTTTATAGCTAATTTCTTGTGCTTGAATTGTTAAAACAGCACTTAGCGCGCAGATAAATAGAAAAAATCGAATCATGGTTATATTATTTTGGTTTCAAAGATACGATTTGTCTGTTTAGGTTTATCTTTACAATAGAAAAGTACAGATTATGACCACAAAATATATCCTAATAGCAGCGTTTGGTTTATTTATTGCTTCTTGTTCAAGCCCGGCAGACAAGACCGTTTCCAACGCTACTGATGTCGATTCGCGCATTGAACAGTTGGAAAAGGAAAATGCTCAAAAAGATTCGATGATCAATGAATCATTGGCTTTTTTCAGTGAAATTCAGAGTAATTTATCCTCTATTGAATTAAAAAAAGATGAAATTCGAATTAAATCAACGGATTCAGAATTCACAACAGATGATAAGGCGTGGATTTTAGAACAAATAAAACAAATCAATTTCTTGCGCCAAGAAAATGCAAAAAAAGTAAAAGCGTTATCAGACCAATTAAAGAAAAGTGGTCTGAAAATTAACCAACTAGATGCTATGGTGCAAGGTTTGTTGCAAAGCATTCAGGAAAAGGAAGAGCAAATCAGTATTCTTGAAAGTGATTTGGTGAGTTTGGATAAAGCATATGCCCGTTTATTTGATGCTTACCAAGAAAAAGCGGTTTTGGTGGATGAACTTACGGAGGAAATCAATACGGTATATTATTCCTACGGAACGGAGGAAGAATTGGTGAAAAACAAGGTCATCGACCGCAAGAATGGCTTTATTGGAATTGGAAAAAGCATTAAATTGATGGATAATTTCAATCAGAAATATTTTGCTAAAATAGATTTAACGGAAGAAAAAGAACTCTTTATTGAAGGTTCTGAGTTAAAATTCATCACCGATCACCCCTCTAGTTCGTATTCGTTGAGTCCGTCAGGGAAGAATACAAAAATTAAGATTAGTAATCCGCGTGAGTTCTGGAAGGTGTCGAGATATTTGGTTATTGTTGTGAATTAGGCACTAGATACTAGGCATTAGAAGTTAGAAAGAGAGCATAAAATCTATAGACATCGAGCGGAGTCGAGGGTCATCGAGCGGAGTCGAGGGTCATCGAGCGGAGTCGAGGGTCATCGAGCGGAGTCGAGGGTCATCGAGCGGAGTCGAGATTCAACTTTGTTATAAACGAAAATTCTTTGGTGTTGATAGCAGATTCGAAGAGATGTGGATAATACTTTTTCATTTCGCTGTTCATTAATTTGACGGGGACGTCATTGAATGATCCATAAAAATGAAGGTATTCCATAAATTGATGATCTTTGGAGAATTCTTGAAACATAGAATCTGTTTTTCCATCCCAATCGAGCGGTGCAACACCTGTAATACTGCAAATTCGCTTATCGAAGGCAGGAGTGCATTTAACCCATTTCCCTTCCAAGAAGAGTTCCACAAATCCATGAAAAACAATTTCGTTGCGCTTTAAATAGTGCGTTAATTTTTCGACACCGATGTGATTGACAACGATTGCGTATCCCAAACGCGATGGAATATCAAACTTTCTTGCACAGGCTGCTAACACAGTTGATTTTTCGACACACCACGCTCTTTTTTTCGATAAAACCGCTGAGGCTTGGAGTCCTTGTGGAGTTAAATTCAAATGATACGGATCATATAGAAAAGCAT
>JBIIKG010000272.1:0-3166 GCA_044233275.1 Crocinitomicaceae bacterium
TGGAATATCACATTTCTGAATTAAGTCATTAATCATTCCTTGTAAGCCCATTGATCGACCATCATCAGGATGGTAAATACGTGTAATACCATATGCTTGTAATTCTGCAATTTCAGAAGGAAGAATTGTTCCACCTCCTCCACCAAAAATTTTGATTTGAGGTGCACCTTTTTCCTTCAATAAATCGAACATATACTTGAAATACTCCATGTGACCTCCTTGATAAGAAGTCATAGCAATTGCTTGTGCATCCTCTTGAATTGCGCAATTTACCACCTCCTCTACAGAACGATCATGTCCTAGGTGAATAACTTCACAACCTGTTGACTGAATAATACGACGCATAATGTTGATTGCAGCATCATGTCCATCAAATAAAGAAGCAGCCGTTACGATACGGACTTTATTTTGAGGTATATACGGATTTACTTTTTCCATTTATGAAAATTATGTCTTTTTTGGAGTTATAAAGGTATAAAAAATGAAAAGAAATGGATGAAAAATTTGAAAATAACATCGGTTTTGTTAATTTTGTTATTAAACGATTTTAAGAGAAGGCGTAATGTGGAAATTTGATTTAAAAAATATTGAAGAATTAACTCCAATGATCGATCGTTTGTACCAAAAAAAAGCATTTCTCGACAAACATCGACCTCTACCTTCATTTATTGTAGAGAAAGTAAAAGAGAATATTTCCATAGAATGGACATATAATTCAAATGCGATAGAAGGAAATACGATTACACTTCGGGAAACTCAAATGATTTTGCAAGACGGGGTCACTGTAAAAGGTAAAAGTTTACGTGAACACTTTGAAACATATAATCACAATAAGGCTATTGATTATTTATACATTTTAGTCAATAAAGATTATACCCTTCGAGAAGCAGATATATTGAGTTTACATGGCTATGTATTAAACAATCTTGAAGAACATTTTGCTGGAAGACTTAGAAATGGAGCTGTTCGTATAAATGGTGCCAATTTCATTCCTCCGAATGCAAATAAAGTTTCTGTATTATTTCAAGAGTTGATTGATTTTACAAATTCAAATCCACTCCAATTAAACGATGTTCTTTTGGCGACTTTATTTCACCATAAATTTGTTTGGATTCATCCTTTTTTTGATGGAAACGGAAGAACAGTAAGGTTGGCAATGAATTTAATATTACTCAAAGCAGGCTTTCCTCCTGCCATCATTTTAAAAACCGACCGTAAAAAGTATTATGAAGCATTAAATCAGGCGAATAATGGAAATTATTATCGTTTGACACTGTTAATGATTCAAACCTTGGAGCGTACATTAAACATCTATATTAGTGCACTCCCTGGTTCTGAAACAGATTACCAATCAATCAATGCTATTGTAAACGAACCGTCTTTCCCGTATGGCAAAGAATACGTTAGTCTATTGGCACGAACGGGTAAAATAGATGCACATAAAGAAGGAAAAAATTGGTATACCTCCAAAGAAGCTGTTGAAAACTACATGATTAGCCGTAAACGATTCCGAAACACATCAAAATAGTCCCAAAAAAAATATTTGGGACTATTTCCACCCTACAATGGTTGAAATGTACCTTTTGACATTCTAAACCGTTGTTTGCCAAATTTGATAATTTTTCCTTCTCCAATCTTAGCTACTTCTCTTAAATCACCTTCCATCGTATGCACTGATCCACCGGTTGCATAGGCAATATCTAAATAAATAGGATTGATTGCATCAACGACACCGCAAACAATAATTCGAATTGGAATTTTTTCCTTTCTCAAGAATTCAAGCAATTTCATGTCACAAGGATTCTCCCAATTATCGGCTATCATGATTACATTACTTTTATTTTCTGGATATTTCTTAATTGCATAGCAAACCGCTTCTAAGTTATTTTCATAGTGACCGCCCTTTTGCATTGCAGATAAAGCCGTTTTTATGACTTTTTTTGTATTTGATGTTTCAATATCCCAGATTCCAGCAGAATCAAGTTCTGCAATTTGATTATTACTTACCTCTTCGTCATCATTGAAGAAAATAATTTGTTTAAAGGATTTAATGGCTTGATTGCTATTGATCCAAAACAAAATCTGTGTTGTATAAGGAGCCATACTTCCAGTAACATCGCAAACAACTAGCATATCTTTCCAATGCGAATTGCGCTGCATTACTTTAATAATAGATGAATCCTTCAATGGCGCATTTCCCTCAATTACGGAAAGAATTTCTTCGTGTTCCTCTTCAAAAGTTGGCATTGGACGGTAATAAACTACTAACCCATGAAAATAATTTTGTATTCCGCCCGTTTGCGCTACTCCTGTTTGTTTCACAATCCTCCATTCTATTATTTCCGAATTAAAAGCTTCAGGCAAATGCATGTTAAGTTCCAAGATTCTTTTTCGATTTAATTCGGAAAAATCAGTACCAACAGGAAAATCAGAATATACTAAATCAACACCTGTAATTGCAACACCTTTTAACAGGCGGAAATCATTCAAATTTTGAATGTTATATTCGCCTGGATTCATTTTGAGTTTAATAGCAGAAAACCCATTATTTAGAGGGGAATACTTGTCAATTTCAACGGTATCTTTGAATTTGAATCTTTCACGTATAACAACGTTACCTTGTGCTGCGGTGTATCCTTTTACCAAAAGAATAAATACCAAGAGAGAGATAGTTTTCATAACTAATGAAACTATGAATTGTGAAAAAGTAACAGAATCTTATTAGAAAACGAAAAAGACAGAATTAAAAACGCAAAATGAGCTTTAAATTGAATCGACGTTGAGTCAAATAATTCGGTATAGAATAGTATTTACCTTCCACATCTTGAATCCATTGTTTCGAAAGTACATTATTGATTCCCAATAAATTAAATACTTCAAACGAAACAATTGCATCTGTAAAATTCTTAGCTAAAAAGCCTTCTTTGCTTTTTTTCTTGTACAAGAAATCGTAGGACATACCAATATCAACACGGAAATACGATTTCATACGAAGTGTATCCTTGTAACGATTCATGTCGGGCGGACCATATGGTAAACGGGAGCCGTACTGCATTCCCATCTGAACGCTTAAACTTTCGAATCCAGGCATACGATCTTGTACCATTGCTCCAAAATTCATTAACTGATCGGTTGGGCGTGGAACGTAACCTGGATAAATCGTTGC
>JBIIKG010000096.1:0-9892 GCA_044233275.1 Crocinitomicaceae bacterium
GTCGTAATGCATTGACATTCCCATGTATTGAACTACGTAGTCAAATTTCCCCATCAAGTTAAATGAACCGATAAGGTGAAAACCGTCGTATAAGGTCCAACTTAAGAACATGGCAACTATAAAAGCAACAATCTGACTGCTTGTAATAGAAGAGGCAAAAATACCAATCGCTACGAATGTTGACCCAAGTAAAACTAATCCTAAATAAGAGGTAAATGTTGCACCATCATCAATTACACCAACTGGCTTTCCGAGGTAATGCATCGAAAGGTAATAGATGAACGTCGGCATTAATGCAATAACGAGTAGCGTAACACCAGCAAGGTATTTTGCCATCAAGATTTGAAAATCAGAAATTGGTCGTGTGAACAGTAATTCAATTGTCCCTGTTCTGCGTTCCTCAGCAATAGATCGCATAGTAATCGCAGGTATTAAAATTAAGAAGATAACAGGGGATAAATTAAAAAATGGAATTAAGTCCGCCTCCGTTCCTTCCAGCAAATTCGTATTCATTGAAATGATCCAATGGAACAATCCAGATGCGATAAGGTAAATAAGAATGAATATGTATCCGATTATTGAACTAAGGAAACTTTTAATTTCTTTGAAATAAAGTGCTCTCATGCAGGCTTTCTATTTATAAGTTCCAAAATTAAGATTTCATTTTGATTCATCAATAGAGAAATGGTGTATAGTTGATTTTATTGAGCGAGTGGTTTTTTAAAGAGCATAGAGCATAGAACAGAGACCGTTCGCCGCGGCGGACTGATAGACTTAATTCTCTTGAATCAATAAACGTTACATCCTAAAATCAATTTTAGTTATAATGTATTAGTCTCGGCTCTATTTTCTCGGTTCTCATAGAAGACGCCGAATTTCTGCAAAAAATCGATTTTTTTTTTTGTAGAACAGAGAACATAGACCGTCCGCCGCAGCGGACTGATAGACTTATTCTCTTGAATCAATAAACGTTACATCCTAAAATCAATTTTAGTTATAATGTATTAGTCTCGGCTCTATTTTCTCGGTTCTCAGTTCTAATAAAAGACACCGAATTTCCGCAAAAAAAAAATCCCTTCGCAATGCAAAGGGATTTTGAGAATTAATGAACAAATATATCGTTAAGATAACTTTACATTTACTGCATTTGGTCCTTTACGTCCTTCTTCGACTTCAAATTCAACTTCGTCGTTTTCTTTTACTTTGTCAACAAGTCCTGAAACGTGAACGAAAACTTCTTTTTTCGTTTCTTCGTCAATAATGAATCCAAATCCTTTTGATTCATTGAAAAATTTTACTGTGCCTTTACTCATTACTTTGGTATTTAATTACGGTAAAAATAATTTTTTTGTTTGAAAAAAACAATTTTCTTGATTTTTTTGAGTCAAGACTTCATTATTTAATGACTTAGTGCTGAATTGTTTGTGCAGAACGATAGTAAAATAGAATTGCGAATGATTTATAAATAAAACAGTTAGTGCACCTGAGATTGCAGTCTGTAAATCGATAATAAAGTTCCAAATTATTCTAAAAATTGAAGTGTGATTCTTAGAGCGACTTTCTTTTCCTGAATGATAAAAATTGTAATAGAAGTATATGATCTTCAATTCATCAAATCTTTAAATTTCAAATCTCGAATCCCTGTCAAATCCATTAAAATGCTCCTCAACACTCCATGCTTCAGGTTTTTCGGCAAACCAAGGTTTAATGGTGGGCCAAATAGTGCCAAAGGTTTCGGAAGTGCGGTAGTTTTCCAAATCTTGGGCTTCGTTCCAATGACTGTATGTCATCACGATACTTGGATTATTGATATCATGCAATAATTTCATTCCCAAGCAACCAGGAAATTCGTTTACTTTTTCTTTGATGGTGTCAAAAAATGCAAGAAACTGATCAATCTTGTCATCTTGAAAATGCAATTTTACGATTCGGATCATCATTAGAACAGTGATTCAAGAGTGTTTCGAGAGCCACGAGGGGTGAATTCAATGCGCACCACATCTCCGATTCTCAGACCAAAAAGTTTTTCTGC
The DNA here is from genome assembly GCA_044233275.1 of Crocinitomicaceae bacterium. Lineage (GTDB taxonomy): Bacteria > Bacteroidota > Bacteroidia > Flavobacteriales_D > Crocinitomicaceae > M0103. The sequence goes on from JBIIKG010000096.1 coordinate 2,033, forward strand.
ACCACCATTACTGGCATTTGCACCACGATTAATAGCAATTTCCAATAAACCGTTGCTATTGAACAATGCTACCTTTTCACCACTTGGAACAGAATTGTACGTTGGAGAAATTTCATCAATATGGTAATCCTTATGGCGATAGTAAATGGTAAATGGTGTGTCTTTTCCAAAGCGTTCAAACAAGGTTTGATGCACATTGGTGATGAGGTTGCCATAATTATCGATATGGACAATGTTACCCTTAATTAAATTCGTTTCAATGACTGCAGAAGGAGAGAATGCGCGCTTAAAGCTTTTAAATGGTGAAGCAAAATCTTCTATTTTCACGCCAACTAAAATTTTACAAGCAGCTGGAATCAACATGTTTTTTGTTGGAAATTTAAAAAGCGACATATCCGATAATACATCATCCAAACGATAAAATCCATCGTGATTATTTTCTTCTAAAAAAGAACCGAAAAAGCCATTATCATTTGAAATGAAATATTGTTCCTTAAAAACTAAAATGGAGGGAAAACAGCCTTCCGAGCCACTAAAATTCACCATCGGTTCACTGTCAACACCAATTACGTGAACAGTACCTGCAGGGAAATCTTGGTAACAAGAAGAAATATAGTAAGCGGCTTCTGCCACATCAAAAGGTCGAACAGTGTGGGAAACATCGACAATATGTGCATTCGGGAGCTGACTATAAATAGCACCTTTCAATGAAGCGACGTAGTGATCGCGAACTCCCATATCTGTTGTCAAGGTAATTATTTGCATGAGCCTTTTGAAGGAAGTATTTATTGACGAATTATTTCTAATTTTGGCTCAAAAATAACTTTAATCGGGCTATTTTTAGTTAAATAGCTGCAAATTATTCGACTTGCAAGAGAAAAAAATCGAAATAAAAGGAATTAATCCATTGGAACTGTTCGGAGTGAACAATTCAAAGTTGCAATACCTGAAAAGTTTTTTTCCAAAACTAAAGATTGTTGGACGTGGAAATGAAATTTCTGTCTCCGGTGATTTAGATGAGATTGAAAACTTTGAGCGCAAGTTTAATTTGATCATTAAACACTACCATAAATACAATTCCGTTACTGAAAACAACATCGAGAATCTACTCTTGGATGGTGGTGAGAAAATGATTTCTACCGATAATGGTTCTGAAACATTGGTGCACGGAAATCAAGGTGTCAAAATCAAGGCACGCACTTTAAATCAAAAGAAACTTGTTCAAGCGGTAGATAAAAACGATATGGTTTTTGCCGTTGGTCCAGCTGGAACAGGTAAAACATATACAGCTGTTGCTTTAGCAGTTAGAGCTTTGAAGGCGAAAGAGGTAAAACGAATTGTATTGACGCGTCCGGCAGTTGAAGCAGGGGAGAACCTTGGGTTTTTACCGGGCGATTTGAAAGAAAAATTGGACCCTTATTTAATGCCTTTGTATGACGCATTGCGTGATATGATTCCGCCAGAAAAGTTGGCGGATATGATTGAATTTGGGATGATTGAAATAGCACCACTAGCCTTCATGCGTGGTCGAACGTTAGATAAAGCGTTTGTAATATTAGACGAAGCGCAGAATACGACTTCGATGCAAATGAAAATGTTCTTAACGCGAATGGGGATGACAGCTAAATTTGTTATCACAGGTGACATGTCGCAGGTTGATTTACCTCATCGTCAGCGTTCAGGATTGTCCTATGCCTTAGATGTTTTAAAGGATGTAGAAGGAATTGGAATTGTTCGATTGGGACAAAGTGATATTATTCGTCACAGTCTGGTAAAGAAAATTGTGGATGCTTTTGAAATTGCAGAGGCAGAAGAGAAAGCAAAAAAAGCTGATGTTTAAACTGGCTCAACAACCAGAAATAAATCAATTAAAAAACAATAAGGTGGTTATAATCAACGCCGAAATAATATAACTAGAATGAGCAGCGAAGCAGTAATTAAGACAGATTTTCAATTTACAGGTCAAAAGAATGTATACAAAGGTAAAGTGCGTGATGTTTATACATTAGATAATGATTTGTTGGTGATGGTAGCATCTGACCGCATTTCGGCTTTCGATCATATTTTACCAAAAGGAATTCCTTTTAAGGGTCAAGTATTGAATCAAGTTGCTACGATGTTTTTAAATGCTACACGCGACATCGTTCCAAATTGGTTGTTAGCAACGCCTGATCCGAATGTTGCAATTGGTTATGCTTGCGAGCCTATTCGTGTTGAGATGGTTATACGTGGTTATTTGGCAGGACATTCAGCTCGTGAATATGCCTTAGGTAAGCGCGAATTGTGTGGTGTGAAATTACCAGAGGGAATGAAAGAAAATGATCGTTTCCCAGCACCAATCATTACGCCTGCATCTAAAGCTGAAGAAGGTCACGACGAAGATATTTCGAGAGAAGATATATTGACGAAAGGCATTGTTCCAGAAGCGATTTATTTGAAAATGGAAGAATATACGCGTGCTTTGTTTCAACGTGGAACAGAAATGGCAGCTGCTCGTGGATTGATCTTAGTGGACACAAAATATGAGTTCGGAATTCGCAATGGAGAAGTGATATTGATAGATGAGATTCATACACCTGATTCGTCGCGTTATTTTTATGCAGAAGGTTACCAAGAACGTCAAGATAGAAATGAAGCTCAAAAACAATTATCGAAGGAATTTGTGCGTCAATGGTTGATAGAAAATAATTTTCAAGGATTGGATGGTCAAACAATGCCAGAAATGCCTGATTCTTTCGTGAATACAATTACAGAGCGTTACATTGAGTTATTTGAAAGAATTACCGGTGAGACTTTTCAAAAAGCCGATACTTCGAATATTGTGAGTCGAATTGAGAGGAATGTAGAGGAGTATATTTCGAAATTGTAAGAAATTAATCGAATTGATTAATGAATCCTAGCTGAAGAGTTGGGATTTTTTTTTGACATTTCGGTGTCTCGACTTCAATCGACAGCCTAACTAACGGACGTCGAGCGGAGCCGAGACGGCAGTATATCAACTTTCTAATCCAAATAATCCAACATCTCAAAATCAATTTGTAATAATATTTGTTAATACATCAATTGCACGGCTTCAATGCTTAAATTTGCACCCAAAATACATCACATCAAATGGAGAAATTATCTCGATCATTTTTTTCAATGCGCATGATGGCAGTAGCCATGATTATTTTCTTAGTCGCAATTGGAGCAGCAACACTCATCGAATCAACGCACGATATTCAAACAGCAAAAATACTTATCTATAATGCACTTTGGTTTGAAGTATTGCTGGTGTACTTAGCTTTGAATTTGATTGCCAATATTTTTCGTTATAGAATGTTTCAGCGCGAGAAAATTGCCATGTTGATGTTTCACCTTTCTTTTCTCGTTATTCTAATAGGAGCTGGAATTACCCGTTTCATTAGTTTCGAGGGTCTAATGGTGATTCGAGAAGGCAAACAAACCGATTTCATCTATTCATCTGACCCGAATCTTTGGTTTCGTATAAACGATGGGAAAGTACAATATACGTATGCTGAGAAAAAATTTATGACAGCTTACAAGCCATTTGGAATGGATATAAATAATTTTTCTATTGATGTAGATTTTCCAAAACATAAAACACCGATTTCCATTGAATACATGAATTACCAAAAGAAAATGGTCGATTCACTGGTGATTAATGATTCCATTAAAGGTCTTGTGTTAGAAATTACAACCAACGGCATGCAATCTAATTATTTGCAACCAGGCGGATTTTTAATGGTAGGTGATGTTGCACTTTCCTTTGAAAAGAAAGACGCAATGCCCGGAATTGATATTTTTCAGCAAGGAGCAAAAATTATGATGCGTTCAAAGTTACCCTTGCGAATGTTGCCAATGTCCCAAATGAAAAAGGCGCGTCAAACAGGTGAAGCACCCGCAGATTCATTGTTTGTTGAGATTCCAGTAGATAGTCTTGTTCCTTTTCAAACAACAACCTTATACCAAGCGGGTGAACAACAATTTGTATTCAAATCAGTACTAAATCACGCGAAGAAAATGTTGCTTCCATCGGGAAGAAGAGATGTAGGATCTGATTATTTAACCATAAAAATTACGGATGGAAATGTTTCCAAAATTGTGCAGTTGAAAGGTGGAATTGGTTCTATTCCAGAACACGAAATGTTTTCATTTAATGGTTTGACGTATGAAATGGAGTACGGTTCAACACCAATCGTTTTACCGTTTGCAATTGCTTGTCGCGATTTCCAATTGGATCGTTATCCAGGATCTAGTGCACCGTCTTCGTTTGCTAGTGAAGTAACGATTGTGGATGAGAAAAATAAGTACAAACGAGATCAACGAATTTTCATGAATAATGTAATGGATTACGGTGGTTATCGCTTCTTCCAATCAAGTTATGATCCCGATGAAAAAGGTACACGTTTAAGTGTAAACCACGATTGGTGGGGTACAAATATTACTTATGTTGGATATCTACTCATGGCTTTGGCAATGATTTTATCATTATTTGCTCCAATTGGACGATTTAGAGAATTGAATGATCTATTGCGCAAGTCAAAAATTAAGCGTGAAAAATTGATGATGCTCCTGTTGATTGTAGGGTTGTCGTTTTCAAATGGTGCTCTCGCGCAGGACGAACATGCTGGACACGATCATGGTCAAACCGAAATTCAACAACCCAAAACAAAAGCGGTACATACAATCATGTCAGAGGCGCATTCTGAAGAATTAGCTACTCTATTGGTGCAAGATTTTGATGGGCGAATTATCCCGATGCATACGATGTGTGATCAATTGATGCGCAAGATTTACAGAGGAAATGAATTCAATGGAAAGAATGCCGTTCAGACGGTAATGAGTATGCATATGTATCCGGATTATTGGATGGATCAAAAGATAATTTCTGTGCCTGCAAATTTGCGTGATACCTTAAAAGTGAAAGGTGCATATGCTTCGTTTAAAGAATTAGCGGACATAAATGGTGAATTCCGTTTAATGAGAGATTATCAAAAAGCACATCAAACCTTGGAGTCGAAAAGAAATGAATTCGATAAGAAGTTAATTAAATTGGTGGAACGTTTTCAAGTCGTACAATCTATTTTTGCGTGGCAATACATGCGTATTATTCCAGTAAAGAATGATGTGAATAACACTTGGTTTATTCCGCTTAGCATGGATTTATTGCAAAAAGACACCGTTTCTTCCACAATTGCCTTGAAATACATTTCTGGTTTGGATAAGGCTGCTAAAACTAATCAATATGGTGAATTGACAGATGTATTGGCTGACTTAAAGAAATTCCAGCGAGAAGCAGGTTCGAAAGTTGTTCCTTCTGAAAGCGTTGTAGCAGTTGAAATCAGCTACAATAAGATGAGTATTTTTAAGAATTCATTCCGTTCTTACTTACTATTTGGTGTTTTATTGTTGTTTATTTTCTTCTTGAAGATTTTTGTAAATCCTTCCAAAAAGGCATCAAAAAATTTATCCTTAGTCGCAAAAATTGTAGTTGGATTTCTAGTAGTAATTTTCGCTTACCATGGAACTGGACTTGGTTTCCGTTGGTACATTTCTGGTCATGCTCCTTGGAGTAACGGCTATGAGGCAGTTGTATTTATTGCTTGGGCGACAATGATTGCAGGTTTTGCTTTTGCGAAAAAGAATCCAGCTATTTTGGCAGGAACAGCAATTCTTGCAGCCTTGATGATTTATGTCACAGAAATGAATTTGATGGATCCTGAAATTACGCCATTACAACCAGTATTGAAATCTTACTGGTTAATGATTCACGTAGCGATTATTACAGCTAGCTATGGTTTCTTAGGTTTAGCAGCTATTCTCGGTTTGTTCAACCTTACACTATACACACTGAGAAATACGAATAACGGTAAACTGGTGACTTTAAATATCAATGAGTTGACTTATGTATCAGAAATGACAATGATTATTGGACTTTTCATGCTAACAATCGGAACTTTCCTTGGAGGAGTTTGGGCGAATGAATCATGGGGACGCTACTGGGGTTGGGATCCAAAAGAAACATGGGCCTTGGTTTCAGTTTTAGTTTATGCAGTGATTTTACATTTCCGAATGATTCCAGCTTTGAAAGGCAAGTTCTTATTCAACGCAATGAGTTTTTGGGGTTATTCAGCCATTATCTTTACCTTCTTTGGTGTTAACTTCTACTTAGTAGGTTTACATTCATACGCTCAAGGTGAGGGACTTGGAACAATTCCCCCAGGAATAATAATAGCCGTAGTTGCCTTTGCAGTTTTCACAACAGTTGCAGCAATAAGAAATAAAAATTACAATCAAAGGATTAAATCAGAGGTGGTGGATTTTTGAGTTTGAATTATGAATTATGAATTATGAATTATAATTTTTGAATTCAAGTAAATAATTCACAAAATGAAAGAAAACATAATTCAAGAAAAGAGTTTTAGGTTTGCTGTTAAATCGATTCATATTTATAAAACACTTCAAACAAGAAAAGAATACATTTTAAGTAAACAATTATTGCGATCAGGCACCTCAGTTGGTGCAAATATTCGGGAATCAGCAAATGCTCAGTCAAAAGCAGATTTTGTTCATAAACTACACATCTCTCAAAAGGAATGTGCCGAATCAATTTATTGGCTTGACTTGTTAAAAGAAACAGATTATATAACTTTGGAGGAATATGCTGAATTGCATGAACCAGCAAGAGAATTATTAAGAATTATTAGAAGTATTATATTGACCACAAAAAAGAATATGAGTTCAGGCAATTCATAACTCATAATTCATAACTTGTTTAACATGAAAGTAGATATTCTCGCATTTGCAGCACATCCTGATGACGTTGAGTTATCTTGTTCAGGAACCTTAATGAAGCATATTGCTGCTGGTAAAAAAGTAGGTATTGTCGATTTGACACAGGGAGAATTGGGATCAAGAGGAACAAAGAATACTCGTTATGAGGAAGCTTCTACTGCATCGGATATTATGAAGATTGATGTTAGGGTCAACTTGAAAATGGCAGATGGATTCTTTGAAATCAATGAAGAAAATAAACGTTTGATAATTCAACAAATAAGACGGTTTAGACCAGAAATTGTACTTGCGAATGCAATAACAGATAGACATCCTGATCATGGACGTGCTTCACAATTGGTTTCTGAAGCTTGTTTTTTAGCTGGTTTAATGAAAATAGAGACGAGTTGGGAAGGTGTACCGCAAGATTTTTATCGTCCAAAAGCAGTTTATCACTATATCCAAGATTATTTCATCGAACCCGATTTTGCAATTGATGTCACTGATTTTATTGATGACAAAATAAATGCAATCAAAGCATTCAAAACGCAATTTTACGATCCAACCTCCATCGAACCGCAAACGCCTATTTCAGGAGAAGAATTTTTTGATTTTCTCAAAGGTCGTATGATGCAAATTGGTCGCCCAATAGGAGCAAAGTATGCTGAAGGATACACCGTTGAACGTGCGATAGGCGTAGATCTACTTAATGATTTGAAGTAAAATCTTGTTTCTAGTTTCCGCCCTCGATACGTCCGCTATGGCGGACACTCGGTCGTCCCCTCTTGCCAAGCCTAGTATCTAGTTTCAAGTACCCAGTCTCTAGTAACAACTCAAAACAGTAATCTTCTCTCCCTGCCAATCAACTACATCGCCAGTAGACTTTCCCATGAGTATTTTACACAGGGGAGCCATGGGTGTAATGCAGAAGATACTTGTTCCTTCGAAATTAATTTGCCCAATTCCAACAGAAACATAAAACCAGCCTTTTGTTGTTTCGACAAGACTTCCCAATTGAATACTTTTAGATATACGAGTAGGATCGATGCGAAAAAGGATTTCTTGTAATTTACTTAATTCTCC
>JBIIKG010000097.1:0-9886 GCA_044233275.1 Crocinitomicaceae bacterium
TTTGTTTTGACTCTTTTTTGGTTTTGCCAATTTATAAATGGTATATAGAGATTCTTTAAAGTTATCATCTACTTCGCAAAAATGATGATTAAAGCGCTGAGAAGGCACATTACTCGCATTTTTAGGCACAGTATATTTAACCATATTTTTTCCGGCAACAAATAATAAATTATTGCCAACAGTCAATTTGAGATGAATCGTCTCACCCTTTTTAAAGAGTTGTGAGGAAACCATTCCATTTTTGAAATCATCAAAAATAAAGACATAAACACTGTATTCAGAGTTGTTTTGAATGTAAACATCTTCTTTACCAATCAATTCGCCTGCTTTCTTGACACCAGGAAAAAGGAAATTAGTAGAGCTACTTTTCGCAGTTCCACAGGAATCATACGCACCGTTTTCATGAATCATGGCGTCTATGAGCCAGTCGGCATATAATTCCTCCATTCGATTATTTTGTAAAGATGATCGAAGCGTTAAACTGGTTCCATTTCCCTGTGCCCACAGATATTTATCACGATCATCTTGATTTTCATCAATCGATCCTCTTGCTGAACGAAGCAATGAATCAAGCTGCATGCGTTCTTCTTTGTTGAATTTTTCGAAGGAAGAGGCAGTATTTAAATCGTCATTATTTGGGATTTCAGTTTTAGTATTAAATACTGTATAAGCAAGGAAAAGTAACGCAACTAATACTGATAACGAAACAATTTGTCGGTAATTAACTCTGCGTTTCGGTTTTATTTTGCCTTGTAAAAGTTGGCCACTTTTTAATTCAGCTTCGATGTTTTTTAATTTCGCTTGGTGCTCTGGGTTTAAATCGAGTGCATGAAGCTTTGTCACAATTCGATAGCCCAAACGAGACGTGCAATGAGGGTGCTCAAACAAATTCAACACTTTATCAATATATCCAACTTTTAGATGATAAGATGCACGCGATAAATGATTGATGATATCAATTATTTCAGCGCTACAAATTTGCTCAGTTAAAGGAAGTAATTCGCTTTCATTTTTTGCTTTCTCTGACAGAAGGAATAGTTTTTTGGTTAAAGAATCTATATTTTTGAATAACTCTTGTTCTACAACTATTCGCTCATCAATACGCATCAAGGGCAAGAAAGAAAACAAACGTTGTAGGTGTATCAAACTTTTCTCCTCTCTAAATGCTAAACAGGTTTTAACCAAAAATGGATTGAGAAAAGCACTGAAACCGCTGAAAAGTAAATGTTCCAACCAAAAATAACTGTCTTTAAATTCCTTCGTTGGAAGTTTTCCCTTGAGCAGCTGAACCAAATCGTTATTCTGATCTATCCATCCTAAAAAAACTATTTTTTCCGGCGTGAGTGAGCGCACTAATTCAATGATCTCGATAGATGAATAGGTACCGTTATCATTTTGTTGAGCAGTGAAATGTTCAATAATGTTCATTCTCCCTTCCTCCTCCATGACATTTCCAAATGTCGCGGTGAGTTGTTTAAGCTCAGAAAGAGGTATGAACTTCATAGTATCTGAATTTCAAACTACTTAATTTCTTTTATTGCTCGTTGCACTTCTTTATCTGTTTTATTGACCACCAGATAATATCCATCTTCCAACCAAATTTGGCGGGCGATTTCAGCCTTTAAATTTTGTGCAATCAACACTTTGCTATGTTTGAATCCAGCTCGATCGATTTTCACTTTCATTTCCTTTTCAGCAAACTTCACGAAACGTTCCAATAATTCATCTGTTACTTTAAAGTCTTTCTCAAATAGTGTAGCTGATTTCCAGTTGAATCGTTTATCAGCGATATAATCAAAAGCAAATGCTTGGAAGGCAGAAGAAAAACGCAAATCGGAGTAGTACCAGCTATTTCCGGTTGAATCAAAAGCAACGAAGATGTCTGGCATGATTCCACCACCACCATAAACGATTTTTCCTTTTGGTGTTTTGTATTTTAAAGAGTCAACAAACAAGGTACTATCGGGTCTGTATAATTCACCGTTGTCATAGCGATCCATTTGATCCTTGTAATAATCTTCAAAATCTTCTGAGTAAGGTTTTTGAATACATCTTCCAGTTGGTGTATAATAACGTGCAACGGTTAAACGCAAATTACTTCCATCTCTCAAGTTGACATCTTCCTGAACTAATCCTTTTCCAAATGAACGGCGACCAATGATGATTCCTCGGTCGTTGTCTTGCAATGCTCCTGCTAAAATCTCACTTGCTGAAGCTGAGTATGAATTGATTAACACTGCTACTTTCGTCGAATGCAAAATTCCTTTTGCTGTGGCACGGTAGGTTTGTGAACCTGTATGCTCACCTTTTGTTTTTACAATTGGAATATTTGCTTCTAAAAACTCATCTGCAATATCTGTGGCTGATGTTAAAACACCACCGCCATTATTGCGAAGGTCCAAAATCATTTTTTTCATTCCTTTTTGCTTCAACCAAAGTGCAGCTTTACGGAATTCTTCGGCTGTCGTCATAGAAAACTCTTCAATTTTCAAGTAGCCTGTTTCTTTATCAATCATGTATGCCGCAACAACCGAATAGATCGGAATGAAATCACGAACAATGCGTTTATTGATGATTTTTCCATCACGTAAAAGTCGAACGCTTACAGCAGTTTGAGGTTTCCCCTTAAGTGAACTCATCACTTTTTCATTGGTAATTTTCTTTTTAGCGACTTTTTTACCATCAATTTCAATGATCTTATCGCCTGCCTTCACCCCCACAAAATCAGCTGGAGAACCTTGCACTACGTTTGTCACACAAATCGTATCGCGAATAATGAAAAAGCGAATTCCAACCCCACCAAATTGTCCGCTAATCGACTCATTGATTCGAGCTAAGTCACGAGCGGGAATATAATTGCTGTGTGGATCCAATTTATGCAACATATCAGCAATCGTTTGCTCGAATAGATTTTCACCATTCACTGTGTCAACATATTTGCGATCGATAATATCAATGATATCTTGAATCTTTTGGTATTTTTCACTCCCTGCACTAGCCGAAAAAGAATCGTCTTTAGCCGCAAACAAATTTCCAATCAGAATTCCTACTGCAATGCATGCAGCAAAAATGGTTGGCAGTAAATAGGCTCGATTTGATTTACTCATCTTAAATTATATCAATTTGTTGTGTTTCTATTCCAGCGTCAACTAAGAAATCGATTCCCTCTGTATCTTTATATGAATTCATATAAACCACGCGTTTAATTCCTGACTGCAAAATTAATTTGCTACAATCTTTACAGGGAGAAAGTGTTAAATACAAGGTCGCTCCCTTGCTATTATTTGTTGATTTTGAAACCTTTAAAATGGCATTCGCTTCTGCATGTAAAACGTACCAATGTGTATTTCCATCATCATCTTCACAACAGTTGTCAAAACCAGCAGGTGTTCCATTGTACCCGTCCGAAATGATCATTTCATCTTTAACGATAATTGCACCAACTTGTTTACGCTTGCAATGTGATAATTTTGACCAAGATTCAGCCATTTTTAAATAAGCAGAATCGTAACGTAATTGTTTTTCTTGCTCCGTTTGTTGTTTCTCCATAGCATGCAAAGTTAATACTTCTAACTTCTTTTTAGTCATTCGTAAATTTATAGCCAACTGAGCGGATCGAATGAAAGTAGTTTGGATTTTTGGGATCTTCTTCAAAAAGTTTACGGAAGGATAAAATATAGTTGTCAATGGTGCGAGTCGTAGGAAATTGTTCCTTCCCCCAGATTTTGTCAAGAATTTCATCTCGGGAAACTACGCGCCCTTCATTTTCCGCAAAGAACTGCAACAAATCTATTTCTCGTTTGGAAAGACGTATTGTTTCTCCAGTGCTTTTATCCTCTACCTCATAATTGGTATAATCAACACTTCTGTTCCCGATTACCAACGCGGAATCTGTCGTTGCATTAAAGGGAGAAGCAGTTTGCAATAGAATTTGCACTCTTAACAATAATTCTTCTAAATCAAATGGTTTACTTAAGTAATCATTTCCGCCTTTTTTTAGTCCAGCAATTTTGTCGGCTGTTGTTCCTTTTGCCGATAAAAATAAAATTGGAACTTTACTTGTTTTGCGAATTTCATCGCAGATATCAAGTCCACTAACCTTTGGAAGCATGACATCAAGTACTACTAAATTGAATAGACCAATTTCCTGAGCTTTATCAAAGGCTGCTTGACCATCATTGAATATTTCAACTGTATAGCCTTCCATCTCTAAGTTCATGCGAATCATATCGCTTAAACTTCGTTCATCTTCAACTACACAAATTTTTATCATTTTTTATTTTTTCGTGTAAAGTTATATATTTGTACAAACTGTAAAAACTACTTATAACTAGAATTTTAACTATGAAAAAAATTTTACTTTCTTTCGGAGCTGCAGCCCTTTTGTTTACTGCATCCTTTGCTCAGAATGTTTCGAGCAAAGGTCCTGTTGTAGCGGCGAATGTCGTTTTGGACAAAAATGTTCCTGAAACGTTTCTTGCAGCGCCAAATCTAGATCAAATTCGCTTAGAAGACGAACAAAGAGACAGAAATGGTCAATTATATCGAATCGGTGTAACACAATTTACAAATATTACTACTGATAATTCTGGTCTTTGGAAAACGTTACCAAATGGTGACAAAACGTGGCAATTAAAGGTAAAGTCACCTGGAGCAGAAGCCTTGAGTTTCTTGTTCGAAACATTTAAAATGTACGATAACTCATCGTTGACAATCACCGACATGTCTGGTGTTTTGCGTCACCGCCCAATGACAGCGGCTGATATGTTGGACCATTTTTATCAAAATGCGGCTTTGTGTTTCGGTGATGAGTTCGTATTGACATTAACAGAGCCTTTTGGTTCTCGACCATCAGAAATTTTCATCAACGGTGTTATTTACAATTACCGTTCAACTGGAAATCCAATGATTCAAAAAATTAACGAATCGGAAAGCTGTGAGGTAAATGTTAACTGTTCTCCCGTAGGTGACACTTGGCAAGATGAAAAAAGAGGTGTTGCTCGAATTTATGTTGTTGAAGGTGGTGGCGCGGGATGGTGCACAGGCTCTTTGGTAAACAATGTGGCACAAGATTGTAAGCCTTTAATGCTGACAGCTTTGCATTGTGGTGTTAATGCAACAACGGCAAATTTGAACCAATGGAGATTTTACTTTAAGTACGAATCACCAAATTGTACAAATCCTGGAACAGCAGGTACGCTCGATGATTATTTTATCACAGGTTCTGTTAAGTTATCAAGTTCAAATGATGGTGGTGGAACAAGTGGATCAGATTTCTTATTGCTTCAAATGGGAACGTTAGCAAATCAAGCGACAACAATCACTACGCTAAAAACTGCAAATTTCAATGCATATTGGAATGGATGGGATGCAAATAATACGGTAACAAATGCTGGATCAAGTATTCATCACCCTATGGGAGATATCAAGAAAATCTCAACTTTTTCATCAAATCTAGTAACAGCTGGTTGGAATAATAATGGATTACAATCTCATTGGAGAGTTTCATGGTCAGCAAATGCGAATGGACATGGTGTAACTGAAGGGGGTTCTTCTGGGTCTCCAATTTTCAAAACAAATGGTGGTAATTCTGTTATCATTGGAACTTTAACAGGAGGGTCTTCTTTTTGCAATGCGCTAACTTCGCCAGATTTTTATGGGAAAATGTCGTTTCACTGGACAAGCAATGGCACGCCAGCGAATGAACAATTGAAAACGCATTTAGATCCGGCAAATACAGGAACTCTTCTTTTGTTAGGATCAGCTAATCCATGCACGCCAACGACACCAGTTGTGCCAGTTGCCAATTTTGTTGCCAATCAAACAAATGTAGCTCCTGCAACGACGGTTAGCTTTACAGATCAAAGCACGGGTGTTCCAACATCTTGGGCTTGGTCAGTTTCACCGGCAACAGGTTGGGCTTATTCTGGTGGATCATCAGCTTCCACTCAGAATCCACAAATCACCTTCAACACAGTTGGACAATATACAATAACATTGGTTGCTACCAATGCTCAAGGTTCGGATTCGGAAGTTAAAACTAATTACATAACTGTTGCAGTTTCAACTGGACCATGCGCAGGTGCATCAACAACATGTGATGAGTTTATACAGAACGTTTCGTTTAATACAATTAACAATACATCGGCTTGTACAAACTATACGAGTTACAGTGCATCCGCAACGGTAAACAAAGGCAATTCATACTCAATGACTATTACTCCTCAAATTACTGGAAACATAGTTGGTTCCTCATATATTGGGAACGAGATTGCTGCTTGGATTGACTTCAATAATGACGGGACTTTTGCAAACCCAGGAGAGCGCGTCTTTTATGTGCAGGTACAACAAGGAACAACAGCAGCGCAGTTCACTCAAAATGCAACTATTCCTGCGAACGCAGTGACAGGGAGCGTGAAAATGAGAGTCCGAATTTCTTTTAACGGGACTACTGGAGGTGAAGGCCCTGTAAATCCTTGTGGAACTACCCAATATGGTGAAGTAGAAGATTATTCAGTGTTAATTCAAAATGCTCCAGCTTCGACATTAACATTGTCTTGTGGAGGTAACCAGACTATCGTTGCTTCAACAGGGGGTACAACAATGCCAAATATGGTTGCGTTCGCTTCTGCTACAACAACATGTACTAGCACGGTTGTAACAGGTTCACAATCTCCTGCTATTGGCACAGCATTAGTAAGCGGTGCGAATGTGGTAACAATAACAGCAGTTGACCAATGTGGCAGCACACAAACATGTCAAGTAACTGTTACCTATCAAAATGATTTAGGAATTGGCGAAGCAGAAATGTTCAATGCAGTTACGGTTTATCCGAACCCATTCTCTGCTTCTTTGATGGTTGATTTAACGTCTATTGGTAATGAAAATGTAGACATTGAAATATATGACCTTGCAGGTAAATTATTAATGACTGGTGACAACAAAGAAAATGCAATCGTTTCGTTTGATATGAGCAACCTTTCTCAAGGGATGTATCAGGTTAAATTGATTACAAATTCTGCTCAAACCGTAAGAAGAATTACAAAACTATAAGTCAAAATTATTGATTGAAAAGGGTCGTTTGAAAAAACGGCCCTTTTTGTTTTTAGAAGTGTTGAAAGTCTTGATATTTAGACTAATTTTGCACTTTCTTTTACATTTACGCATGAGCACTCCAAAAAAAATCAATTCAGCATTAATTTCAGTATTCGATAAATCAGGTTTGGCACCAATAGTCCAAGAATTGCACAAGAATGGGGTGACACTTTATTCAACTGGTGGGACACAAACTTTCATTGAAGAATTGAACATTCCTGTTGAACGTGTGGAAGATTTAACTTCTTATCCTTCTATTTTAGGCGGACGAGTTAAAACACTTCACCCGAAAGTTTTTGGAGGGATTTTGAATCGGAGAGATTTAAAAGAAGATCAAGATCAAATTGCAGAATTTGAAATTCCAGAAATTGACTTAGTTATTGTTGATTTGTATCCTTTTGAAGCAACGGTTGCTTCAGGTGCTGATCACGCTGCAATTATTGAGAAAATTGATATCGGAGGTATTTCATTAATTCGCGCTGCTGCTAAAAACTATAGAGATGTGGTAATTATTCCTTCTCAAGCGCAATATGCTGATTTCTTAGAAATGTTATTGACACAAGAAGGGACAACGACTCTTGGACAGCGAAAAGATTTTGCTCGCGATGCATTCAATGTTTCATCGCACTATGATGCTCAGATTTTTAACTATTTCAACAACAACGAAAAAGAAATTTTTAAAGCAAGTATTCAAGAATCTCAAGTCTTGCGTTACGGAGAAAATCCACACCAAAAAGGAATTTTTCATGGTGATTTAAACGCTATTTTTGATAAATTACACGGTAAAGAATTGTCATACAACAACCTGTTAGACGTTGATGCAGCGGTTAACTTGATGAATGAATTCAAAAATGACGATCCAACTTTTGCAATTCTTAAGCATAATAACGCTTGTGGATTAGCGACAAGATCAAGTTTATCGAAAGCGTATGAAGACGCTTTGGCTGGAGATCCGGTAAGTGCATTTGGAGGAATCTTAATTGCGAATCGTTCAATCGATTTAGCAACAGCTGAAAAAGTGAATGATTTATTCTGTGAAGTAATTATTGCGCCTGGATATGCTGACGAAGCCTTGGCTGTTTTGATTTCCAAGAAAAATAGAATTATTTTGGTTCAAAAAGAGATTCAACTTCCGAAGCGTCAATTCAGAACAATCTTAAACGGTGTTTTAGAGCAAGATAAGGATCTAATCGTTGAAGATAAAACCCATTTAGAGCCAAAAACATCAAAGTTGGCAACAGCTCAAGAAATTGAAGATATGTTGTTTGCTAATAAATTAGTAAAACATACTAAATCAAATACAATCGTCCTTGCAAAAGGAAAGCAGTTGTTGGCGAGTGGAACTGGACAAACATCGCGTGTAGATGCATTGCGTCAAGCAATTCACAAAGCACAGTCATTTAACTTTGATTTAAATGGAGCGGTGATGGCTTCGGATGCATTTTTCCCTTTCCCAGATTGCGTTGAAATTGCAAAAGATGCAGGAATTACTGCTGTAATTCAACCTGGTGGATCAATCAAAGATGAATTGTCGATTGACTATTGCAATAACAACGAGTTGGCGATGGTATTTACGGGAAACCGTCATTTTAAACATTAAAAAACATTCTTTTGTCGAAAATTGTAACAAAAAGACGATTTTTACGAAGAAAGGAATTATCATTATAGACTACTTAATTAAGAAAGCGAACACAAAATGGGATTTTTTAGCTTTTTAACGCAAGAAATTGCGATCGACCTTGGTACTGCGAACACGCTTATTATCATGAATGATAAGGTTGTAGTAGACGAGCCATCTATTGTTGCAAAGGATATCCAAACTGGAAAAGTTGTGGCTATCGGTAAAAAAGCGCAACAAATGCATGGAAAAACCCATAAGTTAATCGAAACAGTTCGACCATTGAAAGATGGTGTAATTGCCGATTTCCAAAGTGCAGAACAAATGATTCGTGGGATGATCAAAATGATTAATCCAGGAAGAAGTTTGTTTAATCCAACATTAAGAATGGTCATTTGTATTCCTTCTGGGATAACAGAGGTAGAAAAAAGAGCCGTTCGAGATTCAGCTGAACACGCTGGGGCAAAAGAAGTGTACTTAATTCATGAGCCAATGGCAGCTGCAATCGGTATTGGTATCGATGTGGAGGAGCCAATGGGTAACATGATTATTGATATTGGTGGTGGTACCTCTGAAATTGCGGTAATCGCATTAGGAGGTATTGTTTGTGATAAATCAATCCGTATTGCCGGAGATGATTTCACAAATGACATCGAAGAATATATGCGTCGTCAACATAATATTTTGGTTGGTGAACGAACAGCAGAACAAATTAAAATTGAAGTTGGAGCAGCCTTACCAGAATTGGACAATCCACCACCAGATTATGCGGTACGTGGACGTGATTTAATGACGGGTATTCCAAAAGAAATTATCGTGACTTATTCTGAAGTTGCACATGCCTTAGACAAAACGATTTCTAAAATCGAAGAAGCAATTCTGAGTGCCTTAGAAATGACACCTCCTGAGTTATCAGCAGATATCTATAAAACAGGTATTTACCTTGCTGGAGGTGGTTCAATGTTGAGAGGATTAGACAAGCGAATTTCAGCGAAAACAAAGTTGCCAGTTCATATTGCGGAAGATCCATTGAGAGCTGTAGCAAGAGGAACGAGTATCGCTTTGAAGAACATTGATAAATACCAGTTCTTGATTAGAGATTAATTTGAAATCCCGTGAATAATTCTCGGGACTTTCTTATTTTTGTACATGCGCAATTTGTTTGCCTTCTTA
>JBIIKG010000098.1:0-9875 GCA_044233275.1 Crocinitomicaceae bacterium
CTCAAATTAGTGTAGCCTTGTCGTCTCCAATAGAGAACATTTATTGTCCCGAGGATAATGGTGGGAATTAGCGGATATATTAAGAGTTGCATATCGATGGCATTATGTTTGTAAAGTTAAAAATGTCAATCAATAAAAAATAGAAATTATGAAATTCGGATATCAAATTTTACTAGCAGGAGCAGCAATTATGTTTTCGTCGATTGCGATGAGTCAGACAATTAATCTTTCAGATGGAGATAAGCCAATCAAACAAAAAATTGTTTCAAAAAGATTTGAGTCAAAACATGCTAAACCAATGAAGAAACTGTTGCGTTTAGAAATGAAAGATGAAAAACTGAGAAAAATGGATTAAAATAAAAAAAGTGGTGAAAGCCACTTTTTTTATTTTATATCAATCCAAACTGTTCGAAATGATGTGTTATATGTTTTGAATGCAAGCGCATCCATTGATCGTATGTTAAATAACCATAGTAAGGGTGAAGCTCTTTTCTAGTTTCATCTTCATCGTAATGGTTTTCAAAATCAATCCATTCTAATAAGAATTCATCGATTGCTAATTCAATTTCGTCATTTCTTAATTCTGTTTCTTTTTTTGCAAAAGGAACATCAATCCCTCTTGCCATGGGCTTATCGGAATCAAGAAGCGCTTGCATTTTTTCGATTTTATCTTCAGGAATTTCTAATGGAAATTTAACTTTTCCTGATGCAATTTTAATCGTGTCAGTCAAATGTTCTACCATTCGTTGTGCTGACATTTCTCCCCAAAGTGGTTTTGATTCTGCATTTAATTTATCCAATTGTAAAATCATCTCAGAGATGTCCAATTCAAGAAATTCCATTGTTATTTTTTACCGATTAAAATATTCAAACTACTAGGGATCACCTGTATATTAAGTTCACTTCGAACGTCAAAAGGTTCGCCATCGTAGTGTGCTTGTTTGTGTGAAATTTTCAATTTTGCTTTTTGAAATGAAATAATTTCCGAAAAACGTGACTTATGAGAAGTTTTTCTAAAGAAACGGTATGCGACACTAGGAAGCGACCAAAAAGAGAAGGGTTTCAAAATACACAATTCAATCTTACCGTCAGTTACATCAGATTTTGGAGATACTACAAAGCCATTACCGAATTCCGAAGAATTGGCTATTGTACAAAGAACAACAGGCATTTTTTTAATCTCTCCGTTCATATCGATTGAGATATTTACAGGATTATATTTCCAGAACTCACGGAAAACAAGTTTCACATACGTCCAAAACCCACGTTTGTGGTATTCATCAAATTTCTTTGCGATAATTGCATCTAAACCGTAACCGCCAACACCAAGAAAAGGCTTGTCGTTTACCAAAACTGTATCCATTCGAATTACATCGTTGTGATTAATGCATTCTATCGCTTTTTGAATATTACACGGAATTCCCATGTGTCGAGCTAAACCATTTCCAGAACCTGCTGGAAGTATAGCTAATTTAGTTTGAGTGCCAATTAGCGCAGTGCCAACTTCGTGAACAGAACCATCACCACCAACTGCACAGATGATGTCAATTCCTTCTTCAGAAGATTGTTTTGCGATTATTTTAGCATGATCTCGGTATTCTGTTATGGCAATATCGTATTCGAATTTGTCGTGATCCAAATGGGCCTCGATCAAATTGGGTATTTCTCCCTTTTTGCCTACTCCGGAAATCGGATTGATGATGAATCGTATGCGTTGTTTCATAATGCAGTTGTTTTATTCTTCATCAAGTCCCTGTTGTAGCGCTGTATGATTGCTTTTAATCGCTTTTCATACTGCTGAACCTTCCCTTTTTTCAAAGAAATGGAGTCAACGGGTGATACTTGATGAACTTTAAAGCTGTACAAATTTCGTGCCTTTTCATTCGAAAAAGTCAACATGTAGTTGTCTTTAAAGTAATAATGTGTGCCTTCAAGGTATGCAATCGCCTCCCTGTCTGCTTTTTTGTAATATGACTGGCCGTAAGAATAGTATTTTGTTTTGATATTCAACAAATCCAAAACGGTCGGTAATATATCCAATTGTTGAAAGATAGTGTTTTCTCGCTTAGCATGCAACAATTGTTTTGGATGGTAGAAAATAATCGGTACTCTGTACATCATCGAACGTTGGTTGTAGAACGCATTACTTGATGCCGGAGTATGGTCTGCACACAAGACAAACAGGGTGTTTTCGTACCATGGTTGTTTTTTCGCTTCTTCGAAAAATTTACGCAAAGAAATATCTCCATAATTTATTGAACCCGCAATTAATTGCTTTCCTTTTTTGACTTTATTCTGCCATTTTTTAGGAATGAAGTAAGGATGATGTGAAGAAAGCGTGAACAAAGTTCCAAAAAATGGTTCCTTTAGTTTTGACATTTGCTTCGCTGACCAAGGATTGAAATATTCATCCAAAATTCCCCAAGTTTTATCAAAATGCTCGTCATTGTTATATTCATAACGACCAAAATAATGCTGAAAACCAGCTTGAGCCGCAAAGCCATCAAAACGCATTGATCCATTTGTCGCACCGTGATAAAAACCACTGGAGTAGCCGTTCTTACCAAGAATAGTTGCGAGAGATTCTATTTTATTGTTCCCGTAGGGAGAAGAGATATAAGGGTTATCCATCAAACTAGGAATTGATCCTAAAATTGCCGGGACTGCTTCGATTGACTTCTTTCCGTTGGCAAAACTATAATCGAAAGTCAACGATTGTTGAATGATAGAATCTAGGAATGGGGTGTAGGTGTCACCACCGTTGAATTGGCCGACAAATTCATTCCCAAAACTTTCGAGAATGATAATCACCACATTTGTTCCATCTGGCATTATATGCTGTGGTTGACTAATTTGTACTGGATTAAATAACTTCAGTTCTTCTTTTTCTGTGAAGTAAATTTTAAACTCAAGTCTTTCTTTACCATACGATTTAATCATGGTAAAACCAGTGTTTAAAATCAATGCTGAATTTTCCGCACGTGTATATTGAGCCGCTTCAATAATTCCGACAGGTTTTAATTGCAATCCACCACGTCCAAAAATTACAAATAAAGGTGTCAAAAGGAAAAGATAAACAAGAGATGTTTTCCACTTAGATGTATCAAATGGATGTTTAGCAAGTAATTTTCTTGTTGTTTTAAAAAGTTTGAAATGAATAATAAGAATGAAAAAAAGCAGCATTAATAAGACCCAAAAATCAGTAATGAAGGACATAACGAGTTGTTTGAAATCACTTCCCGCTCCTAGAATTGTGAATAAATCGAAGGTTGACCTTTTGGTGGTGTATTTGAAATATTCGATGTCCATTAAGTTGACAGCGTAGATTAAAATGGATGCAACATGAAAATAGAGATTCATGATGCGATCCTTAATTCCAAGGCTTTTTCCATAAAAAGGAACCAAAGAAAACACTATAAATGGAAAGAAAAACAGGGAGACAGTAATCAAATCAAACCAAGACCCTATGAAGAAATCACTAATAGTTGCTTGGGTAAAACTGCCACTGTTAAAAGAATAAAAAAGTATACGAATAATTGAAAGGAGCAACAATACTAGTCCCAATCGATAAATGAGTACTTTACATTGTAAAGGGATATTTTTGAGGATATTCATTTGTGCGAACAAAGTTATAATTATTATCTCGGAAATATTAATAATATTGCAACTCATTCAATCTACAAGCAACATGAAATCAACCCTTCTTTCATTTCTTCTATTGCTTACCTTTTCATTTCAAGCTCAAAATGAAAAAGCGTTTGTTATTTACAATTCAAAAGGTAAAAAAGTTTCCTATAACAAGATGAAAAAAGCGATGCTTCAGAAGGAGTTTGTCTTTTTTGGAGAACATCACGATAACCCAATTTCGCATTGGTTACAATTGGGATTATTGAAGGATTTACATACCAAGAATGGAGAAAATTTACGAATTGGATTTGAAATGTTTGAGCAGGATCAACAAGTATTGTTGAATGATTATTTGTTGGGTACTATTTCCGATAAGCAGTTTAAAGACAGCGCCCGTTTATGGCCGAATTACCAAACGGATTATCAGCCAATGTTGATGTATGCTAAAGAAAATAAGTTGTTTTGTTTAGCGTCAAATGTACCAAGGAAATTTGCATCACTTTTATTTAAAAAAGGAAGAGCTGGATTAAAAGAACTTTCAGAGAATGATAAAGCGTTTATCTGTCCAATCGATTTTCAAGTAGATTCAACGCTCTCGCAATATTCAGCACTGATAGAAATGGGTCAACACATGGGAGGAAGTGGAATCAATTTCATGGAAGCACAGGCATTGAAAGACGCGACGATGGCGCATTTCATGTTGTTGAATAGAGTGGAAGGAAATGTATATTATCATTTAAATGGATCTTATCATTCTGATTATCACCAAGGCATTATGTGGTACATACAACAAAAATTACCTGAAGCAACTATTGGAACGATTTCAACAGTAACCCAAGTTGATATTTCTAAACTCGAGAAAGAACATTTAGGAAAAGCTGATTTCATTATTTGTGTTCCTGAAAGTATGACGAGAACGCATTAGGATTGCGGATTTTGGGTTCAGGATTCGGGATTTTATTCTAATGTTCCGACAATATCCATTATTTTTTGAATCAATTCTTCTTCTGTTTTTCCTGA
Source organism: Crocinitomicaceae bacterium (assembly GCA_044233275.1). Taxonomy (GTDB): domain Bacteria; phylum Bacteroidota; class Bacteroidia; order Flavobacteriales_D; family Crocinitomicaceae; genus M0103. The sequence continues at coordinate 4,648 of JBIIKG010000098.1, forward strand.
TAATTGATGTTCACTTTCCTTTGGCCCCTTGATTTTTAATTTGAGGGTTATTGTTCCATTGGATTGGGTGTAACTTCCCCTCAGAGTATAAGCATCTGGGAATTCTCTTGTGTCTAAAAAGACTAATTGAGCATCCTTTCCTCTCATTGCGGTTTCGTTCAATTGCTCATCGAGTAATTTACTCAAATTTAAATTATCATCAATGTTGTCATCGACAAGCACTGTCCGCACAAAAACCGGTTTAATGTTACTCAAAGGAATTAGCTTTTTGGCTTCTTCATCAACTTGCCCAATGTCAAAACTTCCGCCTTTAGGAACAAGTAATTGTGGCGTTTGAATTCCACCAATTCCTGCGGCTAAACGGGGTACATTTTCTCTGGAATAATTAAGAATGGTGTTTACATCAAAGAATTGTCCATCCCTCAATGCTGCGCCTTTCATTGCTTCAAGAATCGAGTAGGTAAGAAGTCCTTGACCATAGCGACTTGCCTCGTAACTCACTGCATCAGCAGCACTTCCTGAGATGACAAACATTCCGGTGCGGTCTTTCATTCTGTCGATGGCTTTGATTTGTGAAACATCGATATCTCTTGCTGCCATCAAATTTTCTACTGCCTTTCCAGAACTGCAAGCATCGATGATCATCACCTGTTTGTTCGCCGGAATCACTTTCAAATATTCCGTAAATTCAGCGGTACTGATTAAATGATTTTTTCGAAGCAACTCATCATTATATGCTTCTGAATTGGCAGCTGTAGCATCTGTTGTGACATAATAAAAATCACTTTGATCACCACCCCAGGTAATTCCGTGACCACTGAGGTAAACTAGGATAAAATCTGAAGATTTAGCTTTTTGACTAATTTCGGAAAAGGCACTTTTAATCTTTTCTTTGGTTGGACTTTCGCCTGATGCTGTAGTGAGTGTGTAAATATGTGTGTTTTCTTTACCAAATAATTTTTCAGATCCCAATTGCAAGGCTTTGCTCATTGACTCTGCATCTTTTTCTGGATATTTTAGATTGATTGAGCTGTTCATGTATTTACCTGTCCCCACAACCACCGCATAAAAATGGGGCTTTGCTGTTTGGAAAGACATGGTTACTTTTTTCTCAACCGGACGACCAACAACGAAACCATCTTCTGAACTTGCTTTCACAGCGACGGTGTTCTCCCCATTTTGTAAATTCGGATGATCTTTTAGGTCCACCCAAACGGTTTGGGTTTCTTTTGTTTTGTCAAATTGTTCTCCTCGTGCATCAGCCTCAATTTCTTTACCGTTGATTAGGATTGATACTTTTCCGTATCCGCCTTCTCGTTTGGTGAGGGTAATGGGAATCTTTCCATCTTTCACTTCACCCATTTCTACTTCAGGTTGGAGCTTTAGCTCTTGCATATTACGCGTATCAGGCAATGGTTCTCCTTTCATGACTTTTTCCCATAAACCGGGCAACCAATAACGATCTTTCAGCTGAGAAAACTCGATTATTTCTAATCCTTTCGTCCAATACATGAGTTCCATGGCCTCTGGAGATGCATCGAACAAACCGGAGGGGTGAAGGTGCACCCAAAGGTTGGGGTCTGAATCGAAAATTAAGTGGCGGATGAGTTGGCTCCCTGTTTCAGTGTCCCATATTGACCAACTGCCGTCTCTAGTGGTTGTTATTACTTTTTTACTATTCATAGTAAAAAATGCACTGCTAATTCCCAGTGAACCTCCGTTTAATTCATGGATTAATTTTCCGCTAGTTACTTCTCTGATTTCTGCGGTTCCTTCTGTTGTCCAAATCAAAACTTTATTGTTGTCAGTATTAAATTCGATGGTATGTGAACGAATATCTAAAATTTTATTTTGATTTCCTGATGGTACATGCCAAATTCGTGTGGTATTGTCCCATGAATTGCTAGCTAGCAGTTTTGAATCATTACTGAAAACAAGAAAAGTTACGTAACCTTGATGATCTGAAATTTTCTTTATCAATTCTTTGTTATTTAGTTGCCACAGAAAAATAGTATTCTCTCCGCTTGTTGCAACATATCGTCCATCTGGACTGATTTTAACGTTACTTATTTTTTGGTCATGGATCAATTCATAGGTTGTATTCGTCTCAAGTTCAATTATATAAACTGAAGAGTCTTGAGGGAAAATCAGTTTATTGGCACTTATCATTTTTTCCGGGTATTTTTCCTTCAAATAATAGATCAAAGCCATCACAGAATCTGCCTTTATTCGATTGGAACAATTGTTTATCCAATGATTGCATTCAACGTATATGTTTCCATCTGGTGAAAATATAACATCAAAAAAAGATTCGTCTATGTTCAAACAAGAAGCATTCTTTTTTAAGTCAAGAAATGAACCTGTACCATTGTCATAAGATACCAAAATATCGTTTTCCTTTGTTATAAAGGACGTTGTCAATGCAATGCGCCCATCCTCAGATAAATTCTTAAGAAATTTCGCATTATTTATTTCGTAAAGAGGAGCCATTTCGCTCAGAAATGAACCGTCGTTTCTATCCCGCAATCCATTCTCTAGTCTCATTGCTAATAATTCTCCATCATGGGATAAGCTGACATTTTCTATAGCAGAAGTGCGGCCATTTAAACAAAACTTTTCTTTACTTTGAATAACATCGAAGACCACTACTTTATTCATTTCAAAGTCGGCCACTGCCCAAGCACCTCCCGTAAAGAGTATGCTTTGACCATCAGGGCTTATAGAAATATTGTCTATACTTACTTTTAATTCTTCATCCTGATAAGAATTATTTATAGAATGAATTTCTTTTATTTCCCCTTTTTTAATATCCCAAATAATCAGATCACCATTCCCCATCCCAGAAACAATCGTATTGTTTGAATTATTGAATTTAGCTGCTTTGAATGAAGACGTAAATTTTATGTGTTTTTCTATTTTTTTCGTTTTAAGATTCCAAATGAGCAGACTGCTATCATTAGAAGCTGTAAGTATTAAATTGTCGTCAAGACTAAAATCAAGATCGTTGATATACTTTAACTGAAGGGAAATAGTAAAAATTGATTTTTTCGTTTTTAACGAGTAAAGCTCGCCATTTGTGTCAGTGCAGATAAAAACAGATTTTGAATTATTACTGAATTTGGCTTCTTCGCCTTTGAGATCTAAAAAAAGCTTATTCTTTTTTATATCCCAAACTTTAACAGTTTGATTTATATGGATGCTTAGCAAATATTTCGAATCGCCACTGAATTCAATTCTGTTAGCATGAGTGCCATGATCCTCCTTAAATTGACTTTTAATCATTTCTCCATTTTGACTATTCCAAAGAATGATTGAGCCATCCCATGAAGTGGTGGCAATTATTTTACCATCTGGACTAAATTCAGCATCCACAACCTGATCTCCATGACCAACAAGTGTATACAGGAGCATACCGGTTTTGACATCCCATATTTTTGCGGTTGAATCGTCCGAAGCGGTTACTACGAGTTGTCCGGTAGAATTAAATTTAGCACTTCTGATATTGTCCCGATGTCCTTTTAACGTATGAAGTAGTTTACCGGAATGAGCATCCCAGATTCTCGAAGTGTTTTCTAGGGATGACGTTACTATGAGCTTATTGTCATGGCTAAATTCGGCACCATAAACGTAGGACATGTGCCCAAGCGGCAATCCCAGTTTCAGCTCTTGAGCAAATGCAGTCTTAAGAATAAGACTCAGAATGAAGAACAGAAAGATGTGTTTTGTGTTCATCGTTTTTTTGAGTGCATTGGGTATTAATCTGTTAAGAGATAAGTAAATATAATTCTTTTCTCGTTATTCAATTCCTTCAACGATTTCAATAATTTTTTCTAGTATGATTTCCTTGGAATCTCCAGTCAATTGATGTTCACTTTCCTTCGGCCCCTTGATTTTTAATTTGAGGGTTATTGTTCCGTTGGATTGGGTGTAACCACCGCTCAAACGGTAAGCATCGGGGAATTCTCGTGTATCAAGAAAAACAATTTGACTTTCTTTTCCGCGAATTGCGATTTCATTTAATTGATCATCTATCGATTTGCTTAGAGAAAGCACATCTGTAAAATCTTCGGCATCCACAAAGGTCGTTCTTACAAAAACAGGTTTAATGTTACTCAAAGGAATTAGCTTTTTGGCTTCCTCGTCAACTTGACCAATGTCAAAACTTCCGCCTTTAGGAACAAGTAATTGTGGCGTTTGAATTCCACCAATTCCTGCTGCTAAACGGGGTACATTTTCTCTGGAATAATTAAGAATGGTGTTTACATCAAAGAATTGTCCATCCCTCAAAGCAGCACCTTTCATTGCTTGAAGAATCGAGTAGGTAAGAAGTCCTTGTCCGTAGCGACTTGCCTCGTAACTCACTGCATCTGCAGCGCTTCCTGAGATGACGAACATTCCGGTGCGGTCTTTCATTCTGTCGATGGCTTTGATTTGTGAAACATCGATGTCTCTCGCTGCCATTAAATTCTCTACGGCCTTTCCAGAACTACAAGCATCGATAATCATTACTTGCTTGTTCGCAGGAATCAATTTCAAATATTCCGTAAATTCTGCGGTACTGATTAAATGATTTTTTCGAAGCAACTCATCATTATAAGCTTCTGAATTGGCAGCTGTAGCATCTGTTGTGACATAATAAAAATCACTTTGATCACCTCCCCAAGTAATTCCATGACCACTGAGGTAAACTAGGATAACATCTGAAGATTTAGCTTTTTGACTGATCTCTGAAAAGGCACTTTTAATCTTTTCTTTGCTTGGACGTTCGCCTGATGCTGTTGTGAGTGTGTAAATATGTGTGTTTTCTTTACCAAATAATTTTTCAGATCCCAATTGCAAGGCTTTACTCATTGACTCCGCATCTTTTTCTGGATATTTCAGATTGATTGAATTATTCATGTATTTACCTGTCCCAATAACCACCGCATAAAAATGGGGCTTTGCTGTTTGGAAAGACATCGTTACTTTTTTCTCAACCGGACGACCAACAACGAAACCATCTTCTGAACTGGCTTTAACTGCGATGGTGTTCTCCCCATTCTGTAAATTGGGATGGTCTTTTAGGTCCACCCAAACGGTTTGTGTTTCTTTTGTTTTGTCAAATTGTTCTCCGCGAGCATCTGCTTGTATTTCTTTACCGTTAATAAGGATTGATATTTTTCCGTATCCACCTTCTCTTTTTGTGAGGGTAATGGGAATCTTTCCATCTTTCACTTCACCCATTTCTA
>JBIIKG010000099.1:0-9868 GCA_044233275.1 Crocinitomicaceae bacterium
CATAGCGATAATTGAAAGAATATATGTAAGTTTGATGAGTCTCAATTTGTTCTGTAATGAAGCAAAGGTAATAATAAAGATAACGTGTCTGAACTATCTAAAAACAAGATTAAATGGCTTCGTTCACTTCATTCGAAGAAATCGCGTGATAGTGAAAATGCTTATATACTCGAAGGTGAAAAAATGGTACTTGAAGCCATTCAATTTAAACCCGAAGATCTTCTTTTTATTGCCTATACCAAAGGATTCACTCTCCCAACTTTATCAAATTCCATAGAGACAATAGAAGTAAGTGAGAAAGAACTCTCTCAAATTTCCACTTTAAAAACCCCCAATAAAGCTTTTGCGGTTTTAAAAAAATCTACCAATCAATCGGAAATCAAAAATGGACTTATTATCGCTTTAGATAATGTGCAGGATCCAGGAAACCTTGGCACCATTTTAAGAATTGCCGATTGGTTTGGTATCGATTCAATTATTTGTTCTTCTGACACAGTAGATTGTTATAATCCAAAAGTTGTTCAAGCAAGTATGGGCGCCATTTTGCGCATTGATGTTCAATACCTTGATTTATTTCAAACCCTCAGTAAGTATAAAGGAAAAATATATGGAGCTGTATTAGGTGGAAAAAACATGTACACTTCTGAACTCCAATTTGAAGGGATTTTGTTGATGGGAAATGAAGGGAAAGGTATCTCACCAGAAATTCAACAATTTATTACAGACCCTATTTCTATTCCAGGATTTGGACACGCAGAATCGCTGAATGTTTCTATTGCGACTGGTATTTTTGTCGCTGAATTTTGTCGATTTAAATCATTGACTAATTAGTCAACTTGTTGATTCAACCCTTTTCAACATGTTCTTTTCGATGAATGGCATCAACACACTTCATTCCATCAATTGCCGCGGAAATAATTCCGCCTGCATATCCTGCTCCTTCACCGCATGGATACAAACCTTTTATTTCAATATGCTCACATGTCGCTTCATCGCGTGGAATAGAAATCGGAGAGGATGTTCTAGACTCAGGAGCATGTAAAACAGCATCATTCGTCAAATAACCATGCATTTTCTTCCCAAATTGCACAAATGCCTTTTTTAATCTATTTACAACAAAAGGAGGTAATACTTTATTCAAATCAACACTTTCGATACCTGGCTGGTAGGACGAACGTGGGAAATCGACTGACTTTTTTCCGTCGACAAAATCAAGCATACGTTGCGCTGGAACTTTCTGAGTTTTTCCTGCTGCTTCCCAACACGCTTTTTCGACTTCTTTCTGAAAGTTTAAACATACTAGTGGATTATTCTCTTGACCAGGAAAATCACTTAATTCAATACTCACTACTACTCCTGAATTCGAATAAGGATTATTTCTTTTCGATGGTGACCATCCATTTGTAACTACTTCTCCTTCAGATGTAGCGCATGGAGCTATTATTCCTCCTGGACACATACAAAATGAATAAACACCCTTTCCATCCACTTGATCCACTAACGAATAGGAAGCTGGAGGTAAAAACTCATCATTTAATCTCCCGTGGTACTGAATTTTATCAATTAATTCTTGGGAGTGCTCAACCCTAACGCCCAAAGCAAAAGGTTTTGCATCAATTCGAATCTTCTTGGTATGCAACAATTCAAAAATATCTCTCGCTGAGTGACCAGTAGCTAAAATGAGATGTTCAAATTGGTGGATATCCAGATTATTTATTTCAATGCCTTTCACAGATCCATTTTCTATAATAATATCGGTTAATTTGGATTCAAAATGAACCTCTCCACCATATTTAAGGATTGCTTCGCGCATGGATACAATAATCTGCGGAAGTTTATTGGTTCCAATATGCGGATGTGCATCAACCAAAATATCTGCATCCGCGCCAAAATGCACGAACCACTGTAAAGCCCTCAATATATCTCCTCGTTTCTTAGATCGCGTGTACAATTTACCGTCAGAATACGTTCCTGCACCACCTTCACCAAAACAATAATTCGATTCCGGGTTAACAACTGACTCTTTATTTAAAATGGCTAAATCGCGACGACGAGAACGAACATCTTTTCCACGTTCAAAAACAATAGGTTTTAATCCAAGTTCTATAGCGCGAAGTGCTGCATACAACCCGGCTGGACCCAAGCCAATAATTGCAATTTCTTTGCCTTTCGCAACATTGGTAGGAAAGAAAACAGTTGGTTCATCGATCTTTTCATCAATTGAAAAAACTTCGAAAGAGCAATTGATTTTAATGATTGATTTTCGGGCATCGATGCTTCGTTTTCTCCATTCATATCGAAAATCATCTTGAAGATTTAATTCTTCGCGAATGCGTTTTTTAAGAAAAATATCGTTTTTGGCTTGCTCAGGTGAAACTTGAAACTGAATAGTTTTACTCATTATCCTTCAAAAATGAATGAAATCCACCAAACCTGATTGTAAAGTTTATCAATAGGTTGTGAAACATCTGTATTGTCTTGAATAAAGGAATTAAAAAATCCATGAGAGTATTTTAATTCAATTCCAAACTTAAAATAAGGCGCAAAAAATTCTAGTCCACCACCAACTTGGCCTTGAAAATCATGTTTTTTAATCTTAATAAATGGATCTATATAACTCTGTGAAGCATCTTGCTGAGATTGAAGATCCAGTGAATATTGTCCCCCAGCTAATAGGTAAGTTGCAAAATTATTCAAGCGCAACGTTCGAAATTGAAACATTAATGGGAAATCTAAATTGGTTGAATTAACGCGCTCTTCACCAAAAATGTCTTTTGTTGCTGCAGGATCTGGGTTTTCAAATACATAACTTAATACGCGTTCTTGAAAAGACAAGGTTGGAACAAAACGCAATCGAACAACTGGAGTTCCCAATTTTAAAGTCGATACAATTCCTACTTGTCCACCAGCAGTCGACTTCGAGTTTAACGAAATCAACCCATATTGTTGATAAGCATCAATTTTTGGATAATAGGTAAAATCTGAAGAATTAAAACCGAGCATAAATCCAAAATGCAATGTTCTTTCGTCAAATCGTCGATAATTCAAGGGCTTTTCCTTTTGTGCAAAAGAAAGCGCAGCATTAATGATGAAAAGTAGACTTAGAATAAATTTCATTTTACATTAACGATTTCACCTTGTTTTTATTTTGTTGCATTGACGTATGCTTATTTTCTTCCAATGTAAATAGTTGCAATTCCGCCAGAAACAGTTTGTGCAGTAACATTTTTGTAACCCACTTCACGCAAAATAGTTAAAAACTCCTCTCCTTCTGGAAACGCTGCAACCGATTCTGGTAAATAGGCATAGGCCTTTTCATCTTTTGAGATGCGTTTACCAAAAAATGGAATGATGTATCTAGAGTGAAAAGCAAAATACTGTTTAACGGGGAATTTCTTCGGCTTCGAGAATTCTAAGATAATTGCTTTTCCGCCGGGACGAATAACACGTAACATTTCAGCTAAACCTTTCTCAAGATTTTCAAAATTTCTAACACCAAAGCCAACGGTTAATCCATCAAAATAATTATCATCAAAAGGTAAATTTTCAGAATCACCCAATGTCATCGAAATGATATGATCTACTTTGCGCTTGCGCATTTTCTCTTTACCAACATCTAACATTCCAGCAGAAATATCCAATCCTACAATTTCGGTCGGATTCAATTTCAAACTAGCGATGGCAAAATCACCAGTACCTGTGGCAATATCTAAAATACGTTTTGGATTAATTTCACGTAGTTCATTAACAGCCTTTTTTCTCCAGATTTTATCAATTCCAAGTGATAAAAAATGATTTAAAAAATCATACTTACCAGAAATATTGTTGAACATTTCCGCAACTTCCTCTTTCTTTGATTTTTGATCATCGCCATAAGGCTTTACCACTTTCTTTTCTGACATTTTTTACTTTTTTTCGTTTTCCTTTAAGGATCACAATTGTCTGTCAACTAATGCTGACTTGTATTTCAATAACACCTTCAAAGTCGGATTGTTTTATTCGCCCAACAACTTAATGGTCTCCTCTAACAAAAGTTTTTTATCAATAGGAACAACCCCACTCTTCTCACATACCAGTCCACCTGCAATATTTGAAACCTGAGCAATCATTTCGTTGGACATGCCAACAAGCAAACAAAGTGTTGCTACCGAAATTACAGTATCGCCCGCACCACTAACGTCTGAAATTGTTCTTAAATGAGCTGGAAAATACGCTTGGTTTTCATTGTCTTTAATAAAAACTCCATGCTCTGAAAGTGTCACCATTGAAATGGAATTATTGAGAAAACTTTCCAATTCACCAACTGCGGTTTCAAAAGCTAATTTATCGTTTGAAAAATTAAAATCTCTACCAAGTCCTTCCTTTAACTCCTTTAAATTCGGTTTAAATAAGGTGACATTTTTAAATGCTAGAAAATTATCTTTCTTTGGATCAACGGTTGTAGGAACATCAAACTCCTGTGCAATATTAACAATTGACTCAATTACACTTGGCGTTAAAACTCCTTTGTTATAATCTTCGAAAATTATCGCGTCAATCCCTTGTGTACAAATTTCGCGGACGCGGACGATTAACGCTTTACTTTCTTCAGTTGTAATAGCATTAATTTGTTCAGAATCAATTCTCAACAATTGTTGGTGATTACCAATAACGCGTGTTTTTACCGTAGTTTTTCGGTCGGAGCTTTCAATTATGCCTTCAGGAGAAATGCTATTTTCGTTCAAAAGAAACTTTAACATGGCTGCTTCCTTATCGTTTCCAATCACCGAACAAAGAATAGGACTTGCTCCCAAGGCAGACAGGTTCAATGCAACATTAGCTGCACCACCTAAACGATCTTCACGCGCCTCTAATTGAACTATTGGAACGGGTGCTTCAGGACTAATTCGTGTAACTTTACCTTTAATATAGGCATCAACCATTACATCCCCGATTACGAGGATTCGTTTACCATTAAACTGATCGAAAAAGTCCTTAAAATCCATTAACTTAATTTTTCTAAAGCAATTTTGATTCTTTTCATTGCTTCTGTTAGGGTTTCTTCAGATGCGGCATACGAAATTCGCAAACAATTATCATCACCAAATGCATCACCAGATACCAATCCAACCCAAGCTTCACTTAACAAATATAAACACAACTCGTTTGAATCCTTGATTGTTTGTTTACCGTCTGATTTACCAAAAAAGTAAGATACATCTGGAAAAACATAAAAAGCTCCAACTGGCACATTTGCACGAACTCCTTTTATTTCGCTCAAGGCAGCAAGAACTAATTTTCTACGGTTATCGAATGCTGAAATCATATCTTTCAAAACAGATGGATCTGCTTTCATTGCAGCAATACTTGCTTTTTGGGTGATTGAACATGTTCCAGATGTAAATTGACCTTGAACCTTGTTACAAGCATCGGCAATTACTTTCGGTGCACCAATGTATCCCAATCTCCAACCTGTCATTGCCCATGCTTTGGATACCCCATTAACGGTAACAACTTGATCGTATACATCTTCAAACTGGGCTAAACTTTCATGTTTTCCTATGAAGTTAATATGCTCATAAATCTCATCAGCTAAAACAACGATGTGCGGGTATTTTTTAATGACATCAGCGATATCACGTAACTCTTCTTTTGAATAAACTGATCCAGTTGGATTGCAAGGGGAAGAAAACATCACCAGCTTTGTTTTGTCAGTTATTGCAGCTTCTAATTGCTTTCCAGAAATTTTAAAATCATTTTCAATTCCTGCGTTGATAATAACTGGCGTTCCCTCTGCAACTTTTACAATTTCCACATAAGAAACCCAATATGGTGCAGGAACAATCACTTCGTCTCCCTCTCCAATTAAACTAAGTACAACATTTGCAATTGATTGCTTTGCTCCTGTAGAAACAACGATTTGGTCTTTTGTATAAGTTAAACCATTATCGCGCTTGAATTTCAGCGCAATTGCTTCTCGCAAATCATCATAACCTGGAACAGGAGTATACATTGTATAATTATCTTCCATAGCCTTGATTGCGGCATCTTTAATGAATTGAGGTGTGAAAAAGTCAGGCTCACCAAGACTAAGAGAAATTACATCTTTCCCCTCCGCTTTAAGTTCACGACTTTTTCTTGACATGGCAATTGTTGCCGATTCTTCCATAGCCTGGAGGCGCTCAGATAATTGGATCATACGATAATTTCAAAATTTACGACAAAATTACACAAAGTTGACCGAAAAGAAGGATATAAATTACACAAATTACCTAGAGAATTAAATATTCAATTGTGAATAATTCATCGATAAATTCAATCAAAAAGCGCTTTTATATTCTAATTTTGTATCGAAATGACAGAGGAAAGGTTTATCGATATAAAAAGACTTGTCAAAAGTAAAAGTCCCAAAATTGCAAAATGGATTCCTGGTTTTGTATTCAATTACCTGAAACGCATTTTACATCAGGATGAAATCAATGCTTTTTTAAGAGAAAATAAATCACTAAAAAATGCCGACTTCTGCAAGGCCGTTATCGAGTATTTTCAAATCAACATTGAAATTATTGGTAAAGAAAATATTCCATCTACAGGACCTATCGTTATTACTATGAACCATCCATTAGGTGGTATGGATGCTATTGCATTAATAGCAGAATTACAAGATCACCGAACTGATTTGAAATTTGTTGTCAATGATTTACTGATGAATCTTACTCAACTGCAAGATTTGTTCGTTGGTGTGAATAAACATGGGAAAAATGAAGGTTCCACGCGCAAACAAATTACTGCTTTATTCGATTCAGAAAAAGCTGTTTGTATATTTCCAGCTGGATTGGTAAGTAGAAAAATTGATGGTGAGATAATCGATTTAGATTGGAAAAAAACATTCATCACGTATGCCGATAAAAATGGACAAGCGTTAATTCCTATTCATATTTCAGGTGGTTTATCGAATTTTTTCTATCGACTTTCTAGATTTAGAAAAGCTATTGGTATCAAAATGAACATTGAAATGTTGTATCTTTCAGATGAAATGTTCAAGCAAAAAGGAAAAACGATTCAGTTTACAGTCGGAAAACCTTTTTATACAAAAGACTTACCTGCGGTTTCTGAAAGAGAAAAAGCACAAATCGTGAAGCGAATGGTTTACGATTTAAAAAATCAAGCGAAATAAAATCATGGAAGAAATCATCCCTGCAATATCAAAGGAAGTTCTAAAAAGTGAATTAACGAAAGAACGTTTTCTGCGATACACACGAAAAGGTGACAATGAAATTTATGTTGTTAATCAAAAAAACGCACCAAACACGCTTCAAGAAATTGGTCGCTTGCGCGAAGTTACCTTTCGTGCTTCCGGAGGTGGGACAGGACTGTCAGTTGATTTAGATGAGTTTGATACAAACGAAATTTGCTACGAACAATTGATTGTTTGGTCACCCGAAGATGAAGAAATAATTGGTGGATATCGTTTCATTAAATGTGCAGATGCAATTGATAATCCAACAGGTGAAATCCACTTATCTACCACACATTATTTCGATTTTACAGAACGTTTCATTACAGAATACCTTCCATATACAATTGAATTAGGTAGAAGTTGGGTTCAACCTAACTTTCAACCAACGGTAAATCCTCGTAAAGGATTATTTGCTCTTGATAATATTTGGGATGGACTTGGTGCATTGGTTATTTTTAATCCAGAAATACGTTATTTCTTTGGAAAAGTAACCATGTATCCAAATTATAATACGGCAAGCCGTGATTTCTTACTACATTTTATGCATCATTATTTCCCTGATAATGAACATTTAATGAAGCCCTATTATCCTTTGGTTCAGAATTACGACAAAAAGTACGTTGAAGAACAATTGAAAGGATTGGATTTCAAAGATGGATTTAAAGTACTCAACTCGGCAGTTCGTGAAAATGGTGAATTTATTCCTCCTTTAGTGAATATTTATATGAATCTTTCGCCTACCATGAAAACTTTCGGAACTGCGGTAAATCCAGAATTTGGAAATGTAGAAGAAACAGGGATTTTAGTGACGATTGCAGATATTTTCGAGGAGAAAAAAGAGCGTCATATGAAATTAGAAGCTTAAACTTCATCTAGTAAATCGTTATCAAACTTGATTTTTTCAGGTGCTCTATCTTTCATTTTCATGACAAAATTGAAAATATAAAATGCACTGTAAAAAATTGCCAACAACAGAAGTGTAAAGAATCCAATAGATGGTTCTGATGTTGTTTTCGGTCCAAAAAGATCTAAACGAAACGTGGCAATGAAGTATAGTAAAAATTGAAAAAGCAGGAACAAAGCAATGATTACCAATCCAATAATTTTCCAAGCCATGTATTTCAAATTAAGAAACACATAAGAAACAAGAATAAATACAATCGAAAGTAGCGGAATCTTCAAATCGATACCACTGTCAAATTTCACAGAAGCTTGAGATGTTCCTGTTCCAAAGAGCGTAGTATAAGAACCTGCAATTGTATTTATTTCTCGAAAGGGTAATAGACAACTCACAAAGGTTGCTACAAGCAGAAATGCAACAACCAAATGATTTTTCATGACATCACAATAATTTAAATATCAGTCACTAATTGATGCTTATCAATCAATTTTCTCAAATTAATCAACGCATAACGCATTCTTCCTAAAGCAGTATTGATACTGATATCTTCCGATTCTGCAATGTCTTTAAAGGACATATCCTGGAAAATGCGCATTTTCAAAATTTCTTTTTGAGTAGCTGGAAGAAATTCAATTAAATCAACCATTTGCTTTTCCAACTCATCGTAAGTGATTTTCTGTTCGATGTTTTTATCCGTTAAAGATAAAACGTCGAAAATATTAAAATCTTCACGAGAAGAAGAAGATTCAGAAATCATCCGCACTTTTGATGCTTTTCTAAAATGATCGATTACCAAGTTGTGTGCAATACGCATTGCCCAAGGCAGAAATTTACCTTCTTCATTGTATGATCCTAACTTTAAAGTATTAATGATTTTTACAAATGTTTCCTGAAAAACATCCTCCGCCAGCACCCTATCTCTCAATTTCATATGAATGAATCGAAAAATTTTGTCTTTATGGCGCATCAACAACACTTCAAATGCTTTCTCGTTGCCCTTTAAATATTCTGTAATGAGGTCACGGTCGTCCAAACGCTTCATAGCCATAGTATTACTCTTTTAGTAGTTAAAATCTTAAAACTTTTTAGAGTATATTTTTACTATAGGCGACCCGTGTATTTATGAATTGTATGTCGCTAAAATACAAACAAATTGTTAATCCGCAAAAAAAACAAAAAAAATATAGTAATTCAGTGCCTGTTTCAACCTTGATATTGCGAAAAAGCAATTCAATAAACATAAATCAAAAACAGTTGTTATCTTTGAACTATAAGGTTTTCCGAATGTCAAAGCAAAAATTTATTGAAGTCAAAGGTGCACGTGTTCACAACCTAAAAAACTTGGATGTTAAAATTCCTCATGGAAAGATGACAGTAATAACTGGTCTTTCCGGATCAGGAAAATCATCCCTTGCATTTGACACTTTATTTGCAGAAGGACAACGACGATATATTGAAAGTCTTTCCTCCTATGCTCGTCAGTTTTTAGGAAAATTAAATAAGCCCGAAACAGATTATATTAAAGGTATATCTCCAGCGATCGCGATTGAACAAAAAGTAATTTCAAGCAATCCAAGGTCTACCGTCGGAACAACTACTGAAATTTATGATTACTTAAAGATTCTTTTTGCTCGAATTGGTAAAACCTATTCGCCAATAAGTGGAAATGAAGTTAAAAAACATAGTGTTACTAATGTAGTCGACTTTTTAAAAACCTTAGCAGACAAAGAGCGTGTTTATATCACCTG
>JBIIKG010000273.1:0-3117 GCA_044233275.1 Crocinitomicaceae bacterium
TCTTTTTGCACTTTAAATTGCTGCCCTGCTATCTCTACAATTGCGTACATATAGCTTTGTTTTTAAAATTTAATCCCTAAAAATAGGGAGGCAAAGATAGATAAAAAAGTTAATAACACAAATGTGTGAATCAATTTTATTGTTTTTCTTTTGAATTGTTATTTTGAAACTCTTTTTTATTCCAAATTTGATTCGCGAAATTCACAAAGAAAACACCAATTAATATGATTCCCATAGCTAATACTTGTGTCCAAGAAATGTACTCATTGAAGTAATATCCAATCAGTACTGCAACAATTGGAATGAAATAGGTAACGCTACTCGCAAACAAGGCTGAAGTTACGCTAATTATTCGATTGAATAAGATGACTGCGAGTGCTGTTCCAAAAATAGACAGAATCGCTATATAGCCTAATCCTTCCATGGCGTGCGGATTGTTTTGAATCGTATCAATTGTCCCAAATTGAAAAAGTGCAAGCAATGCAGGTGGCAGGACCAGCATAAAGGCGAGAGAGGTGATTTCTACAGATGAGAAATTTTGTAAAGTATGTTTAATCGTGTTCAAACTAATGGCATAGAATAGTGTTGCGATGACAACTGCAAAAATGTGTGACCAGCTTCCGTTTAGAGAAATGGTTTTTCCCGCATCCATTAGCAAGTAAATACCAATTGTTCCAATGGCAACTCCAATAATCTGAAAGGTAGACAGTTTCACTTTGAAAACCGTAAAACCTATGATAACCGTAAAAATAGGAGTGAAACTATTCAGCATTCCAGTAAATCCAGAAGAAATTCCTGTT
The DNA here is from genome assembly GCA_044233275.1 of Crocinitomicaceae bacterium. Classification (GTDB taxonomy): domain Bacteria; phylum Bacteroidota; class Bacteroidia; order Flavobacteriales_D; family Crocinitomicaceae; genus M0103. The sequence goes on from JBIIKG010000273.1 coordinate 801, forward strand.
TCTGCATATGTGAATAAAAAGGCTGGAAAGAAATTCCCGAAAAATCCAACAATTGCAAGAAAAATCAATTGTTTAAGTGACTTGATTTTCCGAAAATGAAGAATGCTGTATGGCAAAAGTACGAGTCCAGCAATGGTCATTCTGAGCGCACCAACTTGTGCGTCCGTAAAAATGCTTTCGCCTTCATTCGTATGCATTCCTCGTTTCATTAGGATAAACGAACTACCCCAAATTCCTGCTAAAAGCAATAGTAACAGCCAACCCTTTAATTCTTTTGTCATGGCGCAAAAATACATGTAATCAAATTAAGGTAACAATCAGTTTAAAAGAATTGTTGAAAACCTGTTAAAATGATGTTTATAACCTTCAAATGAAAAAATGTGTATTTTTGTTACCACTTTTTACCACAATACTATAAAATCAGCTATTTATCTAATATTTTCTATGTTTTTCTTGATACAATTGAAACTATTCTTTTCTTTATACGTTACAATTTATTAACAATTTAAAAGTTGGTGGTAAAATGTGGTAGAAATCTGCTAATTTTACTCATTATTTATGTCATGGCAGGCTTAGTAGGAGAATTTGAGGTAAAGTTAGACGCAAAAGGGCGTTTTTTATTTCCTTCCGGATTACGGAAGCAGCTTTCTCCTGCAACTCAACGTGATTTCATGCTGAATAAAGGATTTGAGGATTGTTTGACGCTGTACCCGCTTACTGAGTGGGAGAAAATCAGTGAAAAACTTTCGAAAATGAACTTATTTAAACCAAAAAACCGAATGTTTTATCGTTTGTTCCATCAAGGAGCAAAAATGGTTTCTTTGGATAATGCGGGTCGAATCTTGGTGCCAACTGCTCACACAGAGCGCGTTGGATTAAATCAAGATATTATGCTCATAGCATACAACGATCGAATTGAAATCTGGGATAAGTCTAAATACTTCGATATGATCGAAGGTAACATGACAGATTTCGCTGATTTGGCGGATGAAGTAATGGGTGATTTAGACAATGGAGAATAAGATAGACTACCACGTACCAGTAATGCTAAAGCCTTGTCTTGATGGATTAAATATTCATTCGGACGGGACATACATCGATGTTACTTTCGGTGGTGGTGGACATTCCCGCGGTATTTTTGATTTATTAAGTGAAAAAGGTCGATTAATCGTTTTTGACCAGGATCCAGATGCAAAAAAGAACGCTTGGGAAGCACCTAATTTCTTTTTTGTTGCCTCAAATTTCTCCTTTATTTCTAATCATTTACGAATGATGGGAATTAAACACGTGGACGGAATTTTAGCTGATTTAGGTGTTTCATCGCATCAATTTGATGAGGCAGAAAGAGGTTTTTCAATTCGTGGAAATGCTCCATTGGATATGCGCATGAATCAAGCTGGGGAATTGACTGCTAAGACTGTTGTCAATACCTATGACGAACGCGAATTATCACGTATTTTCAAAACATACGGTGAAATACCAAATGCACGCAAAGTTGCCGGTGAAATTGTTCGTTTACGCAGCAGTCGCCCAATTAAAACGACAACAGAATTAATGGATGGCTTATCTAAATGTGCGCCAAGACAAAAAGAACATAAGTTTTTTGCACAGGTTTTTCAAGCCTTGCGCATTGAGGTGAACCAAGAGCTCGATGTGTTAGAAAGATTCTTAGAACAAACAACCGACATCATTGCGCCTGGTGGACGCCTGGTGATTATGTCATACCATTCATTGGAGGACCGATTAGTGAAGAATTTCATGAAAAAAGGTTCGTTGGAAGGTGAAATTACAAAGGATTTTTACGGTAATGTGATCAAACCTTTTGATGAGGTGGTCAGACATCCAATTGTACCTGATGAAATAGAAATTGCTTCAAATCCTAGAGCGAGAAGTGCAAAATTAAGAATTGGGCAACGAAGATGAGTATCAATGAATACATAGAGAGATCTGGCGCAGAAGAAGAGCAACCAACGATTGAAAAACCAAAGGTTGAGAAGAAAGTGGACAAGCCGAAGAAAAGTTCTAAATCGACTGCTTTTACGCAGATTTTGAATGGAGATTTTCTTACGCGCGAATTCGTACTTAACAACTTGGGATTCATCTTTTTTGTGATATTCCTGCTACTATTGACTGTAGCAAAAGGGTATTACGGAAAAGAACTTTCTAAGGATATTGAAAGAACGCAGAAAGAACTAGATGAAGCAACAGCCGATTATGTTGAAACAAAGGCAAGATTAGAAGAAGAAACGAGAAGGTACAGATTAGTTGAAAAATTAGGACCAAAAGGATTGAATGAATCGGTAAATGAAACGAAAGT
>JBIIKG010000274.1:0-3115 GCA_044233275.1 Crocinitomicaceae bacterium
TATTGGACTTGAGTTAGGTTCAGTTTACGGTCGACTCGGAACACAAATCGAAGTAATCGAATTTGCTAGTTCAATCATTCCAACAATGGATGCAAGCCTTGGAAAAGAATTGATGCGCGTATTGAAGAAAGAAGGATTCAAATTCAACCTTGAACACCGCGTTCAAAAAGTCGAAAACAAAGGAAAATATGTTGTTTTAACTGCTTTGAATAAAAAAGGTGAAGAAGTAACTTTTGAAGCAGATTACTCCTTAGTAGCTGTAGGAAGAAAGCCATATACTGAAGGGTTGAATTTAGACGCAGCTGGTTTGTCAGTAAACAATCGCGGACAAATTGATGTAAATGATCACATGCAAACCTCTGTTTCAAATATCTATGCAATTGGAGATGTAGTTCGCGGTGCTATGCTTGCGCACAAAGCAGAAGAAGAAGGTGTATTTGTTGCTGAACAAATTGCTGGACAAAAACCACATATCAATTATAACTTGATTCCAGGTGTTGTTTATACTTGGCCAGAAGTTGCTGCTGTAGGTAAAACAGAAGAAGAATTAAAAGCCGCTGGTATTGAATACAAAGTAGGATCTTTCCCTATTAAAGCATTGGGTCGTGCAAGAGCAAGTATGGATACTGCAGGACTTGTAAAAGTGCTAGCAGACAAAACAACAGATGAAATTTTAGGAGTTCACATGGTTGCTCCGCGTGCTGCGGATTTGATCATGGAAGCAGTTACTGCAATGGAATATAGAGCTTCAGCAGAAGATATCGCGCGTATTTGCCACCCACACCCTACTTATTCAGAAGCAATTAAAGAAGCTGCTTTGGACGCAACTGAGGGAAGAGCATTACACGTTTAACCATCCTATTTAACTTATATCTAAAGGCGTTTCATTTTGAGACGCCTTTTTTAGTTGAACGTGCATCTGGAATAGTTTCTCACACATTATGTTAAAATGTTAAAGAATCTAAATTCCTGCATAAACTAACTTGCTTATCGTTTGTTAATAGTTAAAATATTGAACTATGGCAACAAAAGCTAAAATCACCAAAGCGTATATGGAATTTGAATTAATGGAAGGTCGCGCGCCGCATTCCGTTTTCGAATTATGTAAAAAAATAAAAATAGAAGAGGAAGCGTTTTATAAACTTTTCTCATCGTTAGCATCAGTTCAAGAAGAAATTTTAGCTGAGTTTTTGACACGCACTCAAGAAATCGTTGATAAAGATCCAGAGTATCCAAATTATAATGCCCGTGAAAAAACCTTGGCTATATTTTTCACCTTGTTTGCGCAATTTGAGAAGTCAAGATCCTATTTTCTTGCAAAATATAGCTCACTAAAAGATGCACCGAAACAATTCAAGGAATGGGATGCATTCATGAATACATTAGATTATCAATTGGAATGTATTCTACAAGAAGCAAAACAATCGTCCGAAGTAATTGATAGACCATATATAGGAGCTCATTACAGTAAAGGATTCAAATTGGTTTTTACCTATGTTTTTAGGGTTTGGATAAACGATACATCAGAAGGTTTTACAACAACGGATGCAGCAATCGAAAAAAGTGTCAATCTAAGTTTTGATATGTTGGGAACATCACCATTAGATTCTTTGCTTGACTTCGGAAAATTCGCTTTCAAGACGAAAATTTAAACACATGAGCGAAGATAAAGGAATGGGCAGGATTCCAACCTCAAAAGTACAAAGAGCTGCTAAAATTATCGGAACCAGTGCAAAAGTCGGTGGTAACTACGTAAAGTATTTTGCTAAAAAAACAATCAACCCTAGTTTAAGTAAAGATGATTTGCATAGTGACAATGCTGCTGATATTTACAAATCACTTAGTGAACTGAAAGGAAGTGCGCTGAAAGTTGCTCAAATGATGAGTATGGACAACAATGTTCTACCGCAAGCTTATCAAGATCAATTCTCGATGGCACAATACAATGCCCCTGCCCTTTCCTTTCCGCTGATTCAGAAAACGTTCTTACAACAAATGGGTAAAACACCCCACGAAATGTTTGATTCATTTTCAAAAGAAGCCATTCATGCAGCCAGTATCGGTCAAGTGCATGAAGCTCGGAAAAACGATCTTCACTTAGCCATTAAAATTCAATATCCCGGTGTAGCGGATGCGATTTCATCGGATCTAAAACTGGTTAAACCCCTTGCAGCGCAATTATTGAACGTGAAAAGTTCAGAGATAAAACTGTATATGGATGAAGTTGAATCGAAACTCATCGAAGAGACCGATTATGAATTGGAATTGAAAAGTTCGACAGAAATAGCAAATGCCTGTTCTGAATTGAAAGGAGTGCGTTTCCCTAATTATTATCCTGAATATTCCAATAAGCGCATTTTAACGATGGATTGGATTGAAGGTGATATGTTGCCGGAATTTATTGCTAAAAAACCCTCACAAGCTACAAAAAACGCAATTGGTCAAGCAATGTGGGACTTCTATCTCTTTCAAATGAAGTCACTACGAAAAGTACATGCAGATCCACATCCTGGAAACTTTATAATCGATAAAGATGAAAATTTATGTGTCTTAGATTTTGGTTGTGTAAAAGAAATTCCATCTGAATTCTTTGATAACTACTTTCAGTTATTGAAACCAGGTATTTTTGAAAATGAAGAACACCTTTTCTCTTTGTATTACAAACTAGATTTTTTCAGAAAAGATGATTCGCCAGAAACTATTGCATTTTTGAAAGACCTTTATTTTGAAATGATTTCCTTGCTGTCTCGACCGTTTCAAACAGCTCAATTCGACTTTTCTGATAAAGAATTTTTCAAACAGATTTACACTATGGGTGAAGGGTTCTCTAAAAACAAGACCTTCCGAAAAATGAACAATGCACGAGGGTCAAAAGATGCGATTTACGTCATGCGCACCTTCTTTGGATTGTATTCTCTTCTGCACCAACTTGAAGCGACAGTTGAGTTGAATTATACGTTGGACTAGAATTGAATTATGAATTATGAATGTCACGTCCTGAAAAAAAGTAGACACATTTAACACAGTGTTTATGAAAAGAAAAACAATTATTCGTTACAGTGAAGCCTTCAAACTAGAAGTTATAGGCAAGTACGAAGAGGGTAAAATGACTCGA
>JBIIKG010000100.1:0-9765 GCA_044233275.1 Crocinitomicaceae bacterium
AGGCCTGCCGCTAGCGTTCATCCTGAGCCAGGATCAAACTCTCCGTTGTATAAAACTTTGAATTTTGTTGAGGCTCGGTTGTTTAATTCTTACGCTGTTTCCTTATTTCTCAATCTATCAAAGAACTATGTTGGACTTTAAGACTTAAGGACTTTAAGACTTCAAGACAAAACATTTTTTTTATTTTAATATCCCAAATCTCGTTCGTTTTGGGAGGGCAAAGGTAATCACTTTTTTTATTCAAACAAGAAAAATTTTATTTTTTTTCAGCGAGCTATTTTTAATAACTAAATTACCAACTCAAAAACGTGTACTCTTCTTTTTAAAATTTGTTACCTTATTACAATTTTAAAGCCGTCTACCGTTGTAAGCGGGGTGCAAAGATATATACTCTTTTTATTCCTGCAAGGGTTTTAAACAATCTTTTTTTGAAAAAAATATTATTGTATTTGTAAGTCGCTGATAATCGACTTTTTGAAGTCGAAAAAAAAAAAGAGTATAAGCCTTTAACCTATATAAATAACCCATATAATTGGGGGGGGTTAAACAAAGATAAAGTAATTAGGTATCAAAAAAAATCCCTTGAACACATAGACATATAATTGTACTATTTGTTCAAGAGAAATTTTATCTTGAGTTGAAATGATCAACTCATTAACTTTCTGCGATCCACTTATCGTCTTTCATTTCACCTTTTATAGTTACCATCTTTGTTCGTGCATAATCTTCCGCGGCAAGTATCATTTGCTCACGTGTATCTCTTCTAAGAAGCATTGCAGAACCTCCTGGCGACTTTATCTCGATGTAAAATCCATTTCTTAAACGCGTTGGTCTTGTTGCTGGTCTACCCATGAAAACTGTCGTAATTAATTAAAATCTTTACTAATTAACAAATAATCTTGTGATTTTGTTGCTTTTTATGAAAATTTATGAAATTTAAATTTAAGATTTGACTGAAAAAATAATCGTATTCCCATCAAATGCCAAGACAACTTCATTTAAAGAGACTAAGGTTGATAAGTATTTATCGACCTTATCTAGAGGCATATTTGCAGCCTTGTATAATTTACTTACGCTAACTGGTTGATTGATACTAATCACTTTTAAAAAGGCTTTTAATTCAGAATCCGTTTCTAAAGTCGATGCTGTGCTCTTCCTTTCATCTATCCAACTCCTTCTTATAATCTTGTTTGCAGGTATTGTATACTGATTTATACGCACAAAAAACTCCCATTCTTTCTGATTCAATTTTACCTGGTATTTATTCTTAGGTTCAAAAGGAATCTTAACGCATACAACTAACTTTAGTCCCTCTTCTATAATATCATTCGTAAATTGCAGTGACGGCTTTATACATGTAGAAACCATTTCGTCTAGTTGATTTAAAACATCGTTTGGATAAACCCCTTTAACTTTTCCATTTGACTTAATACCTATATAAAGAGTTCCTCCATGACTATTCGCAAGTGAGCATAAGATTTTTGCTACTTCAAATTGATTGTCTGCATTTTCAATAAACGCACAATCAAATTCCTGTGTTTTGGGTAAACTCATTAAATCACAAATTAAAGCCTAAAGTTGATTATTCCAAATCTTCCAAGACCGTAAAGCTTGATGCTTTAACATGGATTCACCATTTAAAACAGTTGCACCTTGTTGCTTTGACCTCAATAATAAATCCGTCATCGGAGGATTATATACTAAATCAACCACCAGATGATCAGATGTCAAAAACTCAAAAGGCAAATCAAATTTACTGTCTTTGTAATCCAATGTGCCAACAGGTGTACAATTTACAAGCAATTTACAAGCATTCAACATGTGGTCGTTGATTTCAGCATAGGAAAAGTGCTTTTCTTCTTTTGGGTCTCGACTAATAAATAGTACATCAATTCCCAAATTCTTCAAAACATACGCAATTGCTTTTGATGCTCCTCCAGTACCGAATATCAATGCGCGTTCATGCTGATTGGTCAAAAATGGTTTAATCGATTGTTGAAATCCATAAGCATCAGTGTTGTGGCCGACTTTCTGTCCATCAGTAAATTGGATACAATTCACCGCGCCAATCGTTTTTGCTTCAATCGACAAATTATCTAAATAAGGAATGATTGACTCTTTATGGGGAATGGTAACACTCAAGCCTCCAATATCCTGATTAAAAACTTTTTTAATCTCATCAATGGATACTAATTCAAAATTGACAAATTGCGCGTCAATTTCATTTTCACTAAAGTACCGTTCGAAAAACGATTTAGAAAATGAATAGCCAAGTGTTTTACCTATAAGGCCATAAGTTTTCATTGTGCTTTCTTACTTTTTACTTTAGCACGGATAATCTCAATGATCATCGGTAAAATGGATAGACCGATAATACCAAAAATTACAGTTTCAAAATTATCCTGAACAAATTTCAAATTACCGAAAAAGTATCCTAACAGAGTGAGTCCAGCAACCCAAGCAATACCACCAATTATATTGAACTGGACAAATTTCTTGTAACTCATCTGACCAATACCCGCTACAAAGGGAGCAAAAGTCCTTACTATAGGCACGAAGCGCGCAATAATTATTGTTTTAGGTCCATGTTTTTCATAAAATTCATGGGTTTGATCGATATATTTCTGTTTTACGATTTGTCGGCCTCTAATTTTCCATGATAATACTTTCAAACCTATATTCCTGCCTAAAAAATAATTCAAACCATCACCTAAAATAGCGGCAACGATTAGCAAACCTAGAACAACCCATAAATTTAATTCTGCCGTTTGTCCAGCTTCATTCACGACGCCAGCGCAAAAAGTTCCTGCTGCAAAAAGCAATGAATCACCGGGTAAGAATGGCATTACAACTAAGCCTGTCTCCACAAAAATTATGAGGAATAATATCCCGTAAATCCACAAACCATAATCCTGAATCATTGCAAATAGATGCGCGTCAAGGTGCAAGAAAAAATCTAAAACTGATTTCAAAAAATCCATTAATCTAAGTCTAAGGTGTTATCAATGTGTTCTTTCCATGCCAAAATACCACCATCCAAACAATACACGTTGGTCAGTGAGAAATCTGTCACCAATAAACTTGCTACTGCCTCAGCTCGTTTACCTGAACGACACATAATCACAAGGTTTGTTTCTTTCGGTAAATCTTCCACTCTACTCGGAATATCGCCCATTGGAATGTGAGTTGAACCAATATTACAGGCTTCATATTCATAAGGTTCTCTCACATCGATGATTTCGAAATGATTTCCATTGTTCATTGAATTATGTAATTCTAAAGCTGAAATGAATTGCATTGTACTATAATTTGGTCAAAGTTAACTTTTACAATTAACAAAAAGTCTTTACGATTCGAGAAATTTCCTCCTTACTTCACCTTCACAGAAACGATCATTTCAAAAGTTGCAACAATTTCCTGCTTTGAATCTAGGGCGGTTACTTGAATTGACTTATTGATTCGTTCGCCTGTCATCTTGCTTTCTTCAATGGCTTGCATCACCAAATCCCCTTGATTACTTTCAAAAATCACGTTGCTTTCTGCTCTTTTAATAAAATCAGCTTTCATTCCTTTAAATGCAAATGAAACTTTTTCACCTGATAATTCTGCGAAATAGAAAACATGAATTCCTCCAGCGATATCTGCCCCAACTGCTAAAGCACCAAAATACATTGAATTTAGGTGATTTTTTGTCCTTCTTCTCAATTTTATTCCGACTCTAACTGTCTTTTCATCAATTGAAATAAGTGAAGGTCTCACAAAACCAATCAGTGGTATTTTAAAAAAACCTAACAAGAAAAGCATCCAGCGCATTTTCTTTAAAGAAATAGTTTTAACTGGCTGCATTGAATTCTGATTTAAGTTGTGACACGATTACTGATATTGGTCGAACTGCATGCACATATTCTATCGAAGGTCCGGCACACCAAACTGTTTTATAGGTAGAACTGAAGGCTGCTTTTTGCAAACTCTTCATCCCTTTAATAAAAACGAGTGCTTTCACCCATTTTTTCAAGGTCTTATTTTTATTTAATAAGCGCTCTAACCAATTTTGGTTGGTTCCAATCTTTTGAACATAAGGAGTATTTATAACAGAACAAGGAGTACCAGATAATTTGGTGGTCATCACAATGTCTTTTGCTCCATAATCAACACAGGCTTGCTTATATTCATCGGAAACTCCAGCTTCAGAAGATGCAATAAAAATACTTCCCATAGATAATCCAGCCGCTCCCAAATTCAACATCTCAGCGATTCCTCCTCCTGTTCCTACTCCACCGGCTGAAATCACTGGAACTTTAACCGCATCAATTAATTGGGGAATAAGCTCTTTGTATGAAATATTTCCAGCATGTCCACCTGCTTCTTTATTCACTGCAATAACAGCATCAGCTCCAAGTGATTCCACTTTTTTCGCATATTTCACATCTGTGACGTCGCAAAAAACCTTAACACCTGACTTGTGCGCCTCTATTATTGTTTCTTCAGGTGAACCCAAAGAAGTGATTAGAAAATCCACCTTCTCTTCACAGCAAACCGTTAACTGCTCTTTGTAGAGAAAATTCGACTTATTTACTATCAAATTAATCCCAAATGGTCCTTGAACTTGATTCTTAATTGATTTGATTGCAGCCCTTAATTCGTCCGTATTACGATAATTCAAGGCTGGAATTGCTCCAGTAATTCCTGATTTTATTGCCTCCACAATCATTTTTTCATTGGAAACTAAAAACATTGGAGCCATGATAATTGGAAATTCAATTCCCAACATTTCACACAATATCGGTTTGCTTGCATTTTTATTCATGTGACTAAGTTATAGATTTTATTATGTATGCAGAACTTTTACTCAAAATATTTGTTGAAAAAAGTAACTATCAAATTGAACAACTTAAATTACTTTTGTTCTATGACAAAAACGCAAGCTTGGATAAAAGCACTTCGACTTCGAACACTTCCTTTATCTCTTTCTGGAATTGTATTAGGATCCTTCATTGCCAAATCGGCTGACTTTTGGGATTGGAAGGTTTTTGTGTTCGCTTTAACGACAACGATTCTTTTTCAAATTGTATCCAATTTAGCAAATGACTTAGGTGATAGTATAAAAGGTACTGACAATAATGACAGAATTGGCCCAATGCGCTCCGTGCAATCTGGACTAATTTCAAAAAAAGAAATGAGGAATGCCGTTATTTTTAGCTCAATTCTGAGTTTTATTTCAGCAGCAATTTTAATTTACTTTGGAACAAAGGGATTTAATTATGCTATTTTATGGGTGTATATCGGACTCGCTATTCTTTGCATTATAGCGGCAATTACCTATACTGTTGGTAAGAAAGCATACGGATATAATGGATTAGGAGATATCATGGTTTTCTTGTTCTTTGGAATTGTAAGCGTAATGGGCGTTTACCCTCTTTATGCAAAAGAAATAAACTGGTTATTGCTCCTTCCTGCTTCAAGTATAGGACTTTTAAGTGCTGCTGTTTTGAATTTAAATAATATGCGTGACAGAGTAAATGATGCGAAATCCAACAAAAGAACGCTTGTAGTAATGATGGGTGCTAACGATGCAAAAATTTATCATGCTTTATTAATCATCCTTGCCTTAGTTAGTCTGTTGATTTTTCTTTCAAAAGGCACACAAACAACTGCATTTATTGGTTTAATTCCATTCGTTCTTCTTTTGCTGCATGTAAGAAAGGTGATGGCAACTAAAGACCCGAAGGATTTTGATCCTGAATTGAAAAAGGTGGCGCTTTCAACATTTGCGATTTCAATATTAACTTCGATTGGATTAATGATAGGTTGAAAATGATCACAGTGAAAAATAAACTTATCGTAATATTGCAATATCACAATATTTTAAAGTTGTAAAGTTTAAAAGTTTAAAGATTGCTAATTTTAAAAGTTCAAACTATTAAAAGTCAAACCAACTATCTCCCAAACCCAATGTGTCCCTCAATTAACAAACAATGACAACAAACATATCCCACCTCGAACTACAATTTAAACGTCCCGCGGGGACAAGCAGAGGTGTTATGCAAGTTAAAAACAGTTGGATTATCAAACTGGTTGTTGACGGTATCGAAGGAACAGGCGAAATTAGTGTTATTGAAGGTTTATCCCCAGATTATGTTGAAAGGGAAAATTTTGAATCAAAAATCTGTGAAGTTTGTGCTCGTATAGAATCAGGCCTAGGAACTATTGACCATGGCTTCGAAATCGCAGGGACTTTAAATGAGTATCCCTCAATTAAATTTGGAATTGAAACGGCTTTGTTCGACCTTCAAAATGGTGGCAAAGGAATCATATTTAACAATGACTTTACGAAAGGAATGCGCAAATTACCCATCAATGGATTGGTATGGATGGGTGACGAGTCATTCATGAAGGATCAAATTGCAGAAAAACTTGCAGATGGCTATACAACTATAAAAATGAAGGTGGGAGCAATTGATATTCAAACTGAATTGTCCATTCTCGCCTCAATTCGAAAACAATATTCAGCAAACGAAATTACATTGCGTGTTGATGCCAATGGTGCTTTTTCCCCGACACACGCTCCTGAATTATTGAAAAAACTAGCTGATTTGGAAATTCACTCAATAGAACAACCTATAAAAGCAGGACAATGGGAAGCAATGGCTGAACTTTGTCATTCCACTCCTATTCCAATCGCTTTAGATGAAGAATTAATTGGGATAAACGATATCCACCAAAAAATTGCATTGTTAGAGACAATTCAACCACAATTTATCATTCTTAAGCCAAGTTTGCACGGTGGAATAAGTGGAACACAAGAATGGATTGAACTTGCAGAACAAAAAAACATTCCTTGGTGGATGACATCTGCCCTAGAATCTAATATCGGACTTGCCGCTATTTGTCAACTTACAGCAGAATACGAAAATAATCTTCCACAAGGATTAGGAACAGGTTCATTGTACATGAATAATATTGAAAGCGACCTCATCGTCGAAAACGGATTCATTCGAAATTCGAAATTGAATTCCGAATTCTAAATTACAAATCCCGAATCCGTTAGTAACGATCTCTCTTACCGAACCAAGTTTTCTTTCCTTTGTTCTTTGCAGCAGCTTGTTTTTGTTCGATAGTTGGTCGAGGTTTTGCTCCACCATTCCGTTGTTCTCGTGGAGGCCTAGCTCCTCGTTGTTCTTTTTTCTCGATAACAAAAACTTCCATTGGGTAAGGATGCTCATCGATAACGGGAATTGATTGATGAATTAATTTCTCAATATCCTTCAAATATGCTTTTTCTTCATAATCACAGAAAGAAATCGCTGTTCCTTTATTTCCAGCTCTACCAGTTCTTCCAATACGGTGAACATAGGTTTCAGAAATATTAGGTAATTCGAAATTGATAACCAATTCCATTTCTTCAACATCAATACCACGAGCAGCAATATCTGTAGCTACGAGCACTCGTATTGTTTTATCCTTGAAATTACTTAAGGCACGTTGACGATTATTTTGACTCTTATTTCCGTGAATCGCATCTGATTTAATATTGTGTTTAACTAAATGCTTCACTACTTTATCAGCTCCATGTTTCGTTCTTGTAAATACCAAAACAGAAGTCGCTGGTTGTTCGTTCAAAATATCTACCAATAACGCATTTTTATTTCCTTTATCAACGAAATACAATGATTGCTTAATTATTTCAGCAGTTGAAGAAACAGGGGTAACTTCAACTCGAACAGGATCTTGTAAAATCGTTCCCGCTAATTTTAATATTTCCGGAGCCATTGTGGCTGAGAAAAATAAATTTTGTCTGCGATCTGGTAATGCTTTAATCAATTTATTCACATCGTGAATAAAACCCATGTCTAACATACGATCTGCTTCGTCTAAAACGAAGATTTCCACGTCACGAATCGAAATGTAACCTTGCATCATTAGGTCTAGTAATCGACCTGGTGTTGCCACCAAAATATCTACTCCTTGTTGAAGGACACCTGTTTGTTTATTTTGATTTACTCCACCAAAAATAACGGTACTTGCTAAGCCAGCATGACGACCATACGCCTTCAAACTGTCCCCAATTTGAATTGCTAACTCACGAGTTGGTGTAACAATTAAAGCACGAATTTTTCGCTTGCCTTTAAATTCTTTGTTTTCACTTAAAAGTTGAATGATTGGAATAGAAAAAGCTGCTGTTTTTCCGGTACCAGTTTGTGCGCATCCCATTAAATCATTTCCTGCTAAAACGAGAGGAATTGCTTGTTCTTGAATGGGTGTTGGAGTTGTGTAACCTTCTTCTTCTATTGCTTTAAGAATAGGTTGGATAATGTTTAATTCACTAAATTGCATGTATAAAATGTTGTCAGAAAATGACTTTGTATTTTCAAAAGGAAATTCTGTATTAAAAGACAAAGGTAGGTTTTAAAGACTTCAGTTTAACAAATTGAATCAATCTTCTTAACGAAAAACCTCAATCTTTAGCGGGTAAAAAAACCTCAGCCATCATGCAACGTGCGCTGCCACCGCCCAATCGTTCTATTGTAGGAATTTCAACGACAAGAATCTTAGTGTGTTTTTTCAGCACAAAGATTTGCTCCGAAGTCAATGAATCGTGTGCTGTTTTACTCATGACGAGGTAACGCTCCTTATTTGCACCAATGACTTGCAACATATTTCCTGCAAATCTTTCCATCTGATTTTCTGAAATCAATACAATCTCTTTTTCGTTGCGCTGTAAGGAGCGAATGACGCGCTGGCGCTCCTGTTCATCGTCGATTGAATCTAGGCAAATAACAGCGAATGATTCTCCAATCGTGAGTAAAACATTCGTATGGTAAATTGGTTTTCGTTCTCCGTTTACGGTTTGAAACGCCGAAAAAGAAAGTGATTTGTATCCAAAAATCTCACAAAATTCAAAGAAAAGTTCCTCGTTAGAACGTTCAGAAAGAGCACAATAAGCCACACTATTCTCCCTGTCAAGTAGTATGCTACCAGTTCCTTCCAAATAAACATGTTGATCTTCAGCATCAGTCATGTCGATCACTCGGTCTAATTTAAAACCATACTCTTCGATCATTTCTAACACATCATCGCGTCTTTCCAATCGACGATTCACGGCATACATCGGATAGATTGCTACGTCCCCATTTGAATGAAAAGAGATCCAATTGTTGGGAAAGATGGAATCTGGCGTGCGAATTTCTTTGCGATCTTCCACGACGATTACACTCACTCCCTTATCCTTCAAAGCTGATACAAATCCATCAAATTCTCGTTGAGCAATTTGTAAAACACTAACATCGTCAAGTTCCTTATCTTGTTGTTGAAAATAATTATTGACTGCTGTCTCCTCATTCATGCAAAAATGAAGCGGACGAATCATTAGAATGGTGTTGGTGATTTGCATAGATTCGAATATAAGTTGTTAAAGTTAAACTTTCCAACATTAAGAAACACTTATTCCTTCGGTCTGTTTTTCGGACAATCCAATCATAAGTTGATAATTCACATCCCTAATCGAAGTATCATGATTACACTCATGCATTTCATACAACAATGTGGACTAAAAAAAAAGGGTAACATTAAAAATGCTACCCCTTCTATTAAAATGAATTGTTTTTATTTGATCAGTTTGCGTGTGATAATTTTTCCGTTTGCATCGAAGGTCAAGAAATAAGTTCCACTTGAAACATTCATGGTATTCAATTGAATTTCACTTTCATTATTAAACACAGTTTCGATTAAAATTCTTCCATTTATATCTGTCAATGAGACATTTCC
>JBIIKG010000275.1:0-3097 GCA_044233275.1 Crocinitomicaceae bacterium
TTATCGATAACTTGGGACCTAATATCAACTCTATCTACAATGACTATGGAGCTGTGATTTCTGCTGATGAATCTGTGCTATTCTATACTTCTCGTCGTCCTGGTTCTACGGGCGATAAAATCGATCCTTATATCAATGAACAATTTGAGGATATTTACATCAGTGAGCGTCAAGCAGACGGCACTTGGTCAAAGGGAGCGAACTTACCAAAACCAGTCAATAGCGACAATCACGATGCTAATTCAGGTGTTTCAGCTGATGGACAGAAATTCATTATTTATTTAGGAAGAGACAACGGTGGTGATTTATTTGAATCCGTTTTAGAAGGAAAAGTATGGAGTAAACCTGAACCTTTTAATAAAAACATCAATACAAAATACCATGAACCAACAGCATGTTATTCTCCTGATGGTAATACCATTTATTTCATTTCAGACCGCCCTGATGGATTAGGTGATCACGATATTTATATGTCACATAAAGATGATAAAGGAAAATGGGGTGAAGCAATCAACTTAGGAGCTACAATCAATACGAAATATAGCGAAGAAGGTGTTTATATGCATCCAGATGGTAAAACACTTTACTTTAGCTCACAAGGACACAATTCGATGGGTGGATTTGACATTTTTAAATCTATACTCAATCAGGAAACGAAAACATGGAGCAAGCCAGAGAATATTGGTTATCCTGTAAACACACCTGATGATGATGTATTCTTCGTTATTTCAGCGAATGGTCGTCATGGATACTATACATCGTTCGATTCAAAAAGTCTTGGATTAAGAGATTTGTACATTATAACTTTCCTTGGACCAGAAAAACAAATGATTTTGAATAACGAAGATAACTTAATTGCAAGTGCTGCGAAGCCAGTCGAAGAAACAGTTATTGCTGCTGAGGTTGAAGTGAAAGAAGCACAACTTACCTTGTTACGAGGTGTAATCACTGACGCAATTTCAAAAGAATTTTTAAGTGCTGAAATTGAAATAGTTGACAACTCAGCCAATAAAGTTATTGCCACATTTAAATCAAATTCATCAACAGGGAAATATTTAGTATCTCTTCCCGCAGGTAAAAACTATGGTATTGCTGTTAAGAAAGAAGGATATTTATTCCATTCAGAAAATTTCGACATTCCGAAAACAGCAGCTTTCCAAGAAGTTGAGAAAGATGTGGAACTTAAAAAATTGGCTGTTGGAGGAACTATCGTTTTGAAGAACATTTTCTTTGATTTCGATAAAGCTACCTTACGTCCAGAATCAACTGCTGAGTTAAATCGTTTGATTAAACTGATGACAGATGTGCCAACACTTAAAATTGAATTAGGTGGTCACACGGATTCTAAAGGAGCCGATGAATACAACCAAAAACTATCTGAAAATAGAGCAAAAGCAGTTGTCGACTATTTGGTAAAAGCAGGAGTTACAGCTGATCGATTGAAATCTGCTGGATACGGCGAAACAAAACCACTTTCAACAAATGAGACAGATGCTGGACGCCAATTAAATCGACGTACAGAATTCAAAGTCTTATCCTTATAAAATTTTTTAACTCAAAAAAACACGCTCCAGATGAGCGTGTTTTTTTTTGCACTAAAATTCCATTAGATCTATCCAATATTTATCAGTAACTTTATTAATTATGATTAAAGACACAAAACTGGCCGTTTTAATTGATGGCGACAATATACCTTCACGTTACATCAAGGAAATGATGGAGGAAATTGCCAAATATGGGACTCCTACCATCAAACGAATTTATGGTGATTGGACAAAGCCGCATCTTTCGAAATGGAAGAATATTTTACTTGAAAACGCAATCAACCCCATTCAACAATACGGATACACAACAGGTAAAAATGCAACAGATTCAGCAATGATTATTGATGCAATGGACATTTTATATTCTGACAAAGTAGATGGATTTTGCTTGGTTTCATCTGATTCAGATTTCACAAAACTAGCAACTCGCCTAAGAGAAGCAGGCTTACAAGTTTATGGTATAGGAGAAAAGAAAACACCGAGTCCATTTATTGTGGCTTGTGATAAGTTCATCTATTTAGAAATTCTTGATCCAGAAGAAAACAAGGCAATTGGAAATGGTAAGACAAATAAAACGAATGTCGATAAATTAACACCTGAAGTACTTCGCTTACTTAAAAATACAGTTGCCGATGCTGCAGATGAAGATGGATGGGCTTTTCTTGGTGATGTTGGTTCTTTAATTCTTAAGAAACAACCAAATTTCGATTCACGTAATTTTGGATTTGAAAAATTAACACCGTTGTTTTCATCGTTAAGTCAATTTGAAATTGAACAGCGTGACCAAGGAAACAAGCGTTTTAAGCTAATTTATGTGCGCAATGTATAGCTTGTATTAAAATTTGAAATTAGATTGATTAATCATAAAACTTTCGGTTCGATATTCTTATTATTTCGTCCGAAATTCTTACAACTTTAAATGTAGAACTTGAAATCGACAAAGCTGGATTTGAGAACATTGAAGACCATCTATGGCTAAGAATAAGTCTTCAAGAATAGCCCTTCATTTGACTTCTTTTTCAAAGACAAATCCTTATCTTCGACAAAAATATTTTTATGCGTGTTTATCTCGATAATGCGGCGACAACGCCAATTGCTCCTGAAGTTATTGATGCAATGATTCCAGTATTAAAAGATGGTTTTGGGAATCCTTCCTCTACTCACTTTTATGGTCGTCAAACTAAAGCACTTATCGAAACATCACGTCGAACAGTTGCCAAAATTTTAAATTGCCAACCTTCCGAAATTATTTTTACCTCTGGTGGCACAGAAGCTGATAATATGGCGCTTTATTCATCCGTTCATCAAATGGGTGTCAAACAAATTATTACTTCATCCATTGAGCATCATGCTGTGGGTCATACGGCCGAAGCAATTGAAAAAGAAGGACTCGCAAAAGTTAGTTTTGTTAAAATAGATGAAAAAGGGAACGTTGACCTGTCAGATTTAGAGCGATTGTTGCAAAGCGGTGAAAAAACACTTGTTTCATTGATGCATGCCAACAACGAAATTTCTACACTTCTTCCACTTCAAGAAGTGAGTGCATTGTGCAA
>JBIIKG010000101.1:0-9731 GCA_044233275.1 Crocinitomicaceae bacterium
ATGACTCCTGCCTCTTGTGATTTTATAAGTCCCCTCGTTGTTTCTACCTTATCCGAAAATCCTGTTGGAATTGAATTTTGGAATAAACAAACAGGCGAGTGGACCAATCACGTCGAATATGGTCTTTGGGCTGATTTGTTCATCATCGCTCCATTAACAGCAAATTCCTTGAGTAAAATGGGGCATGGTTCGTGCGACAACCTTCTTCTAGCTGCTTATCTTTCCATGAAATGTCCAACAATCGTCGCTCCTGCAATGGATTTAGATATGTATGCTCATCCTACAACACTTCGAAATTTGGCACTTATTGAAAAAGATGGGGTAGAAGTTATTCCTGCGGAAAATGGTCAACTAGCAAGCGGATTGGAAGGTGATGGACGCATGGCTGAACCAGAAACAATACTAGCGGCTATTGAAATGCATTTCGCATTGAAAGAAGGACGTTTGAAAGGGAAGAAAGTGCTTATTACTGCTGGACCAACTTATGAAGCGCTTGATCCGGTGCGTTTCATTGGCAACCATTCCAGTGGTAAAATGGGATTTGAATTGGCCTCAAAATGTTTAAAAGAAGGAGCTGAAGTAATTTTAATCACTGGTCCAACAAATCTTACGTTGAAAAACAATCGTTTGCAGCTTGTTCGAATTAAATCAGCCGAAGAAATGCTTTCAAAAGTGCAAGAGCATTGGTCATCGCAAGATTATGGAATTTTTTCTGCCGCAGTTGCTGATTATCGTCCGACAACAGTTTCAGATCAAAAGATCAAAAAAAATGACGAAGATTTGCACATTGACTTAGTTAAAAATCCAGATATTTTAGCTTGGGCTGGTCAGCATAAAACTGCGCAAAAATTAATAGGTTTTGCCTTGGAAACGAACAATGCAAATGAGTATGGCATGAAAAAACTACAGGCCAAAAACCTAGATATGATTGTCATCAATACGCTCGAAGATAATGGTGCAGGTTTTGCGCACGATACCAACAAAATAAGTATTTTGGATAGTCACAATAATTTACTTAGTTTTGAGTTAAAACCAAAGTCAGCGGTTGCAGCAGACATTGTTGATTATATGATTAAATTGTAAAAATGAGATATTTTATTGCCTTTCTAGCTTTCACATTTGGTGTTTTTAATGCATCTGCACAGGAATTAAATTGTCAGGTAAGTGTAATCACTGACGCACGATTAGAGGTGACTTCTGTTGAGAAAGAAATTTTCGATCAACTGAAGCAAACAATATATGATATGATGAATTCAACACAATGGACGAAAGACAAGTTCAAAGTGGAAGAACGCATCAACTGCAACATCCAACTGCAAATCAAAAAAATACCTTCTTCAGGAAATTACGAAGGAGCAATGCAAATTCAATCATCACGACCTGCATTTAATAGTTCTTACAATACAACGGTTTTCAATTTTCAAGATGATGATATTCAATTCAGTTATTCAAGAAATGCTGTTTTGGTTTATGCTCCAAATCAATTTAGAGACAACCTAACTTCAATTTTGGCATTCTATGCTTATTTCATTATCGGAATGGATTATGATGCGTTTTCATTGAAAGGTGGTTCACCTTATTTCGCAGAAGCACAACAAATTGTTTCTAATGCGCAGTCTGCTCCAGCTACTGGATGGAAATCAAGTGAGCAAGGAAAAAGAAATCGGTTTTATTTAGTTGATAATGTTTTGCACCAATTATTTGAACCATTAAGAGACTGTAATTACGAATACCATCGCCTTGGGGTAGATATACTCTATGACGATAAAGTGAAAGGTCGCAAAGCAATGTACGACGGCTTGAACAAGTTGACGAAGGTTATTTCTACCCGTCCAAATTCTGTTAATCTCCTTAATTTTGTCCAAGCAAAAAAAGATGAATTGAAAAATTTATATGCTGATGCAGACGTAAAAGAGAAAAACGATGTCGTTAATTTATTGAAGCGAATTGATCCTGCAAACGCGTCTCTATATCAGGAAATTCTCGACTAATGCTGCGTCATCTTAGGATCAACAATTTTGCCCTTATTGAACATCTTGACCTTTCGTTAGAAAAGGGTTATTCCGTTATTACTGGAGAAACTGGTTCTGGAAAATCTATTTTATTGGGCGCGCTCGAACTGCTTTTAGGCGAACGTGCAGATTTTTCTTTAATTGGACCGATCTCCGAAAAAGCAAGTGTTGAAGCCGAATTTGATTTATCATCATTTGATTTGAAAGCAATCTTTGAAGAAAATGATATCGATTATAGTGATCAAACCATTGTTCGAAGAGAAATCAACCAATCGGGAAGATCGAGAGCGTTTATCAATGATACTCCAGTTCAACTTAATATCTTAAAAGAACTTACCAGTCGCTTGGTGTATATCCATTCACAGTACAATACGCTTGAATTAAAGAGCAAACAGTTTCAATTGGATGTTCTTGATGTTCTTTCTGGTTTAATGTCAGAGCGGGAGGTTTTTGGTCAATTATACGCTGAACATAAATCGAAGCACAACGACTTAAAGAAATTGAAGGCAGATTTAGCTGATTTACTCAAACAAAAGGATTACAATCAGTTTCAATTACAAGAATTAGACGAATTGAATTTGATGAAGGTGAATTTTTCCGAAATGGAAAGAGATTTTAACCTTATTGAAAATTCGAAAGACATAAAAATTGCATTGGCGTCGCTAAATGATCGGCTTTCTTCGGATCAAGGTGTATTGTCAAGTCTAGCTGAATTAAAATCAAATTTGGATAAAATCAAGCATTTTGATTCCGATTTAGAGGATTATTTCAAGCGAATTAATTCTGTTTTAGTGGAATTAAAGGAATTAGATAGCGATGTATATAGAAAATTGGATGCTGTTGATATTGATCCCGCAAAACTTGATGAACTGACACAGCGTTTAGATAAATACAATCACTTGTTGCGCAAGCACAATGTAAATGAGCAACGAGAATTAATTGAACTGTTCGATTCATTCAGTCAAAGTATTGAAGGAACAGAAAAAATTGAACAACGGATTGATGCTTTAGAACTTGAAGTGAATGTGCTTTACAAGCGTTTAATTGATGCCGGAAATCACTTACACGAAGGCAGAATTGCAAAGATTACTGAGATTGAAGGAAATATTCAGTCCTTGTTGAGTGATTTAAAATTAGTGGATACACGTTTTAATTTTCACTTGACAATGAAGGAAGAGCTTTCCGCAACTGGAATAACAGATATTGTGATGTTATTTTCGGCGAATAAAGGAATGGAGCCGATTGCGATTGAAAAAGCAGCGAGTGGGGGAGAATTATCGCGCGTAATGCTTGCTCTTCAAAAGTTAATCTCAGAGAAAAAACAATTGCCAACGGTGTTGTTTGATGAAATAGATACAGGTGTGTCTGGTGAGGTAGCGCAAAAAATTGGAATCTTGCTTGATAAAATGTCGAATCAAGTGCAGTTACTAGCTATTACACATTTACCCCAAGTTGCAGCGAAAGCGAAACACCATTTCAAAGTCGAGAAAAACCTCGTAAATGAAAGAACTTTAACCTCTGTTCGTTTATTGAATGAAGAGGAACATATTCATGAAGTTGCGCGTTTAATGAGTGGTGAGGAAATCAGTGATGCAGCAATTTTGAATGCAAAAAATCTGATGAATTCTTAATCCACATGCATACTTTATCGTTTGAAATTCCTGATTTTCCCTGTAAAATTGATCATGCACAACAAATCCTTTTTTTAGGGAGTTGTTTTTCAGATGACATCAGCGAGCGCTTTAATGAGAATGGTTTTAATGCAGAAGCAAATCCCTTCGGAACAATTTTTCATCCATCAGTTTTGGCTAGATTCATTGATGAAACAATACAAGGATTAGAAGCTGAACGAATTTTTAGTCGAAAAGATGTTTTTCTTTCGTGGGATGCTGGAGCAAAAAATTATGGCATGTCTTCGGATACCCTCTCGAATCAGTTAAATACGATTAGAGCTTCATGGAAGGACCGTCTTCAAAATGCAGGTTATCTTTTTATTACTTTTGGAACTGCCCATGCATACGTGCATCAGGAATTGAATATTGCAGTAGGTAATTGCCACAAGATGCCTTCGAGTTTGTTTCAAAAAGAATTAACTACTTCAGCTGAAATACTTGATCAATGGCAACATACCTTGAATTTACTTAAAGCTTTTAATCCTTCGTTAAAGGTGTTTTTCACTGTTAGTCCAGTTCGACATATTAAAGATGGAATTGTTGAGAACAATCAAAGCAAATCAATCTTAATTCAACTTGTACATGCTTTGGTGAAGCAAGAAAATTGTTTCTATTTTCCATCTTATGAAATCGTCATCGATGAATTGCGTGATTACCGTTATTTTAAAGAGGATTTGGTTCATCCGAACGAATTGGCAATTCAGTACATTTGGGAAAAACTGTCAAAATCAATTTTTACTGTCCAAACGGATATAATAGCAAAGACATATGTCTCTATCAAACGTTCAGAATATCATTTAGCCTTGCATCCAGAAAGCGAGGAATCGAGAAATTTTCAAGAACAATTGGTTAAACGAAAATTGGAGTTTCTTGAAAAGTATCCAAATTTGAAGTTTTAATGCATAAAAAAGGAGACCGAAGCCTCCTTTTTACTTTTTCATATTGAGTTCAGTGGCCTTTTCATTGTTGTCTTACGACAGTGCCTTGATAAACGGGTTTCTCGCCGTCTAAAGGATTTTTAAGTGTCACTTTCCAAACGAATGTCTTATTGGCTTCCACCATTTGACCGTTTCGTTTATCAATTCCGTTCCATGCATTTGTTGCATCGTTTGTTTCAAAAACTACTGCTCCAGATTGATCGAAAATAACAAGAGTAAAATCGGTATTGCGATCAACCAATGCTCGTGGCATGAATGTTTGTTTAGCTGTGATGAAAGATTCTGGAGTGAAAGCATTCATCGCTAATAAGTTGTATTCTTGGTCAACAGTGATAGTTTTCGTCTCTGAAGTTATACAACCATTTGACCCAGTTACCATGTGAGTGACATCATATTGTCCTTTGTTAAAGAAATGCGCTTTTGCTTCTTTGCCAGATTGCGTTGCTTTTCTTCCTTCCAATTTCCATTCGTAATCTGCGCCAATTGCATTTGATTTCAAAGAGATTGTTGGAATTCCATTTTCAAGTTCATCAACACCATAGTATGAAAACTCAGCATTTGGTCCAACCATCACATTAAAGGATTCAATCTCAACCATTTTGTCGTTTACAAAATAAACTACATGGTATTTTCCTTCTTCTGTTCCTTCAAATGAAAGTGACGATTTCGCTTTAATACTTTTTTTGTTTCCTGATGGATCGATGATGTGTATTGAAATGTCATTCTTGTTTTCAATAACAACATTCTCATTCTTACACATATTGCTAATCTCAGCAACTGAAACATCTTTTGAAGACTGAACTTGCTCAGTTACTGATGTTCCGTTATTTCCAGAATTAGTTGATTGATAAGTCGTTGAATTCGGATTCGTTTTTAAATCAGATGGAGTGTTTGCATTCGAATTTTGACCATTCCCGTTTCCAACTGTATTGTTAGTTTTTATTTCGTCAGTTGGTGCTGTATTTGTTTGACCAACTGCTGTATTTTGATCAGATAAAGAAGTTGATTCTTGATTTGTGTTTTCGTTAGAAGAAACTGACGAAGATTTTTCTTCTGTCAACGTTTGTTTAGTAGTTTGTTTTTGAGGTGTGTTGTCACTGTTTATAAAGAGCAATGATGACGCGAAAGCCGCAACAACTGCTGCACCACCTAAATACCATTTAAGGTTAGATTTTGGCTGTACGGGCATAGCTTGATCTAATCGCTTGCTCATTGCTTCCCAAGCTTTTGGATCAAAAGGAACTTCGTATCCTTCTACACCTTTTTTAATACTATTTTCTACATTTATTTTCATGTCAATCTATGTTCATGAATTTCTCACTCAATATTTTTTGCAGGTTCATTTTAGCTTTTGCTAAGTTCGATTTTGACGTTCCTTCGCTAATACCTAAAATGGCACCGATTTCTTTGTGGGAGTATTCTTCGAGTACATACAAATTAAATACTGCGCGATAGGCAGGAGATAATTTTTGCACCGCCTCCATAGCAACCTGGGCTTTTAAGTCCAATGTTTCCATTTCTTCTCGATCAACCATCAAATCTTCAGCGCCAATTTTAAAATCATTGTCATTATCAGTTCGATACGGGTCTTTTTTTGATTTTCGAATAGCGTCAATTGCAGTGTTTGCAACTATTCGACGTATCCATCCTTCAAAAGATCCTTTGTGATCAAATGCTCCCAGTTTTTCAAAGACCTTAATGAAACCTTCTTGTAATACTTCCTGTGCAGTATCTCGATCACTCACGTATCGTATACAAACAGGTAACATTTTACCGTAGAAAAGTTTGAACAATTGCTCTTGTGAACGGCGATCGTTCTGCAAGCAGCCATCTATAATAGCTTTTAATTGTTCTTTGTTTTCCACTTCAGTTTCGTTTGAAAGACGCAAGGTCCATACAGCGGTTGCCTTGTTCAAAAAAATATTTCTTATTCACTAAGATTTCATCGCAAATAAAAGGATTTATTTCACAAAAGTGTTAATTTCGCCATCGTCAATTTCAAAGAACAAATAATTAATCGAAATACAATGAAAGTAACTGTAGTAGGTGCAGGTAACGTTGGCGCAACATGTGCAGACGTATTAGCGCACAGAGAGATAGCAAACGAAATCGTTTTGTTAGATATCAAAGAAGGATTTGCTGAAGGAAAAGCATTAGATATTTGGGAGACTTCTCCAATTAATTTGTATGATTCAAGAACAATTGGATCTACTAATGATTATTCTAAAACGGCTGATTCTGATGTGGTTGTTATTACTTCAGGTTTACCGCGTAAGCCAGGAATGTCTCGTGACGATTTAATCGCTACGAACGCAGGAATCGTAAAAACGGTTACTGAAAACATCGTTAAATATTCTCCAAATGCAATCATCATTATCGTATCTAATCCATTAGACGTAATGACTTATTGTTCATATTTGGCTGCGAAAGTTGATTCACGTAAAGTATTTGGTATGGCTGGTGTATTAGACACTGCTCGTTACCGTTCTTTTTTAGCACTTGAATTGAATGTTTCTCCGAAAGACATCCAAGCAGTTTTGATGGGTGGACATGGAGATACAATGGTTCCACTTCCTCGTTATACAACTGTTTCTGGTATTCCTGTAACTGAATTGATTTCTGCTGAGAAATTAGATGAAATTATCGAAAGAACGAAATTTGGTGGTGGTGAAATCGTTAAATTATTGGGTACTTCAGCTTGGTATGCACCAGGTGCTGCTGCTGCTCAAATGGTTGAAGCGGTTGTGCGCGATCAAAAACGTATTTTTCCAGTTTGTGCTTGGTTGCAAGGTGAATATGGTTTAAAAGACATTTACATTGGTGTTCCAGTTGTACTTGGTAAAAACGGAATCGAAAAAATCATCGAATTAGATTTGAACGATGCTGAAAAAGAATTATTAAAAGAATCTGCTGAAGCTGTCAAAGGTGTAATGGATGTTCTTGACAATATGAACCTAATGAATGCTTAATTCATTCAGTTGAAAAATATGAAGAAGCTCCCTCTGGGAGCTTTTTTTGTTTAAGATCTCACAACTTTTGTTAGGAAAAGCTTTTTTTTTATCCCAAATTTGTAAAAATGCTAGACTATGAAAAAAACACTACTTATTTTCTCAATTTGCACATTCTACTTCAGTGGGAATGCGCAGCAGGAAATTAACAATGAAGAGATTACTTATCGCAAAGGAGAGTACTTAGGAGTTTCAATTCCCTTGAAAGACCTGCCTGCAGCAGAAGAAAAATCAAATGAAATAGCAAAAGATCACGCGCTTCGTCAAAACCGTGTGCGACCAGAAGCTGTCAATGAAAATGCGTTACCGCTTGGTAAAGATCCACTCATTCAAGAATCATTTGGAACAGACATCAACAAAGCGCCGCTTAAAAGTTGGGATGGTCAAACTGGAGCTTTTCCACCAGATCCTTCAGGTGCTGCAGGACCAAATCATTACGTTCAAGCCGTAAATACGAAATACCGAGTGTATGATAAAAATGGAGTTGGTTTAACCAATTCTTTAAACTTGAGTACACTTTGGGCTGGAAGTACTAATGACGGTGATCCTATTGTTATGTATGATCGCCATGCTGATCGCTGGGTAATAACTCAGTTCCAAATTTCTGGAAATAAAATTCTATTTGCAGTATCTACAACACCAGATCCAACAGGAACTTACTATACCTATCAATATTCAATGCCAACTTTCCCAGATTATCCAAAATTCTCCATTTGGTCTGATGGTTATTACATGACTTCGAATACGAATCAAAAGAATGCTGTCGCATTTGATAGATCGAAAATGCTAGTGGGTGATGCTTCTGCTGCCATGATTGGATTGAATCTACCTTCAATGGCTACACATTATGGATTTAAGAGCGTGCTTCCAGCTGATGCAGATGGACCACTTCCTCCATACGGTACTCCAAATTACATGTTCTATTTTCAAGATGATTCATGGAATGGAGTATCTCAAGATCAAATCAGAATTTTAAAAATGGCAGTTGACTGGGTTACACCTTCGAACTCAACGATTACGTTGCACCAAACTTTGTATCCGGCAGCATTTAATTCTGTGTTTACAACCAATTGGAATGATATCACTCAGAAAAATTCATCTCAAAAATTGGATGCAATTTCTTCAATTTTCAACTATCGAGCTCAATACATTCGTTGGCCAGGTTTCAATACAGTAACACTTTGTAATATTGTTGATGTGGACAATGCGAATACAGGTGGTATTAGATGGTATGAATTACGTCAAGATGAAACAACTGCTCAGTTCTCTGTTTTTCAAGAAGGAACTTACGCTCCAGCTGATGGTGCAAGTCGTTTTATCGGAACCATGGCGATGGATATGGATAAGAACATTGCCTTAGCTTACAACTTGTCTGGAACAAATAACTTCCCAAGTCTAGCATATACTGGTCGCTATGCGATTCAGAATCCAGGTCAAATGTACTTGCAAGAGCAAATTGCAATGGCAGGAACAGCTGCGCAATCTGGCGGAAATCGTTTCGGTGATTATTCACACATGTCATTAGATCCTGATGGATATACTTTTTGGGTGACAGGTGAGTACATCGGTTCAGGTGGTTCAAGAAAAACAAGAATCTACTCATTCAGTTTGTTACAAATGGCTAATTCTCCACAAGCTCAATTTAACAATGCTGATTTGGTAGCGTTTGTTAATGATGGACAATTGAACATGGCAATGAAAGCGGTTAATTTTGATGGACCAGTAAGTGTAGAATTGTTTGAAATGAACGGACGAGTTGTTCGCTCTGCAAATGAAAATATCACCAACGGTGCAATGGAAAAAAGCTTTGATGTGAATGGGCTAGCTCCAGCTACTTATATTATCCGTATCGGAAATACAGATGTACAACGAATTCAAAAGATTGTGATTCAATAACAATAGATTCTAAACGAAGAAAGGAGGGAAGTCCCTCCTTTTTTTGTGCCCAAAAATTTTAGGGTGTTTCGATTGCACCAATGTCTGGTGGATTATTTCTTGGAGTGCCGTTTATATCAAGTGCTACCGATGTAGCAAAGCCATTTGAATTCAAAATTGATCCAGCTGCAAATGAGAAATCGTTATCAGCAACCGAAGTAAACA
>JBIIKG010000276.1:0-3084 GCA_044233275.1 Crocinitomicaceae bacterium
AGCGAATAGTTTAAGACTACTTAATAATAAGAATGATATGAGAAGAATTCTTTTCAAAAGGATTAATTTTTATCCAATTGATAGGTCAAAGAAACGTTCGGTGACCATCCCAAACGTTGGTGATAAGCCGATCCTAAATCCAATTGAAATGTTTTGAATTTATAACCAAATCCAAAAGTTATTTCCACAGGTGCAGTCGCAGCTCCAAATCTAAAAAAGAAATTCTTAACTGCTTGGTATTCCATTCCTGCCTTAAAGCGCAAAGGATATTCTATGTTTTTTTCAGCTTCAGCCGAGAAGAGTACTTTGTCTGAAACTTTGTAGGATGTTCCCAATCGCATAAGCGTTGTGAATCGATCGTCTGCAAAGTCAGCTAACTTCGCTCTTCCCAAGTTGAAGACGCTTACTCCAATTTTCCAATTCTCTGTTATTTCTCCTAAAATCCCTAGTTCAGCAGTTGCACTGTGTTTAGAACCATAATTATCGGTTAAGCGTATTCCTTGGTAATTCAATTGAACACCAGCTGAAAATTTTTCACTCAATTTAATGCTATATCCCGCTCCCACCTTTTGTGTTCGATACAATTCAAAACCATAGAGCTGCGCACCAAAGGATAAAACACCTGTTTTAAGTGGCAGCGCGACAGTTAAACCTTGTGATTGTAATTCCTTTAGTAAAAAACGATTTTCATAAGACAATCCTGCCGAAAAACTTTTCAAGGAAGCCAAACCTGCTGGATTATGGTGATAGGACCAAACATCTTCAAATGCAACTGAAGCGTTTGCCATTGAATTTGACCGTCCTCCCATCGGAATCCAGCCTTGTGAAAAGGAAATCAGTGGACAAAAAAGGAAAAGTAATAGTGTTCTTAATAACATGCACTAAAAATAGTTAAATCTTTAATTATGTGGATTAAATTGGTATTATTTTTTAGTAGAAATTGGTTGAAGATGTACAAGGATTCAAATGTTCAAGAGGTTCAAAGGTTTCAAATGGTTCAAGGGTTCAAGGATTCAAATGTTCAAGATATTCAAGGGTTCAAGCGTTCAAAGGTTCAAGGGTTCAAAGGGTTCAAATGTTCAAGGTTGAACTATTTGAACGCCGAAGGCTCTTGAACTTTTTGAACGCCTCAGGCATTTGAACTATTTTATTAAATGCCGAAGGCTCTTGAACTATTTTATTGAACGCCGCAGGCTCTTGAACTTTTACAGAAGTCTTTTAATGTCCTTTGCAATTTCTTTATTATCGTAATCTGATTTTGGCATAAAGAACCAAGTTTTTCCATTATCATCAGTGATTGCAACGTATGTGGTGTTTTTTTGTGTAATTTCTTCTTCTATCCATCCCGTTTGAATGACTCTAAATTCATAAAGAGCATGAATGGTTGAATTTTCCTTTTTTACTGTTCTCAAAATGGGTTCATCCAAGTAATTATCAACACTATTCAACTCAAATTTCGCAAGAAAAACAGAATCACCTTGATCTCTGTAAGCCCTCACTAGAGAAGGGTGTATCATTGAAAT
The DNA here is from genome assembly GCA_044233275.1 of Crocinitomicaceae bacterium. Lineage (GTDB taxonomy): Bacteria > Bacteroidota > Bacteroidia > Flavobacteriales_D > Crocinitomicaceae > M0103. The sequence goes on from JBIIKG010000276.1 coordinate 1,524, forward strand.
GTAGGCCAACTGCATCCCCTCTTTTCGTGCTTTCAAAAAGTCATTTGTCGTAGAAGTTAAAGTAGCTTCCTGGGTTGCATTTAAGGTACAAGCACCTAAAATCAGCATTAACAGGACAAAAAGTACATTTTTTTTCATTGTTCAATTTGCTTAAATAAGTCTTCAAATTCACTTGGGTTAATTTCTACAAATGGTGATTCTTTAGCTAACATATCCATAATTCGCAACATTTCAGGATATTGATTCGCAACTATTTCTTGCAAACGCATTTTCGATCCAATTAATTGAATTTCCTGAAAGCTGCGATTGTTTATAATTTTATAGTAAGCCTTCCCGTTAATCATTTTTCGGTATTGCGGAAAGTCCGTATTTTTATCAATCATAAAGCTAAAATAGAATGTTTGCCAATATAATTCACCAAGAGGGTCACGATTTCATGATAAAAGGCGATTACTTGAAAGCAATTAATTGTTTTTCAAGGGCTTTGATTCAACATCCTGAGCATGCAGATATATACTCTGATCGTGGTGTAAGTTATTTGCACCTTAAATTGGAAGCCGAAGCAATGGCTGATTTCAATTATGCGCTTAAATTGCAGCCAGATTATGGCTTTCGTTATGCTGCCAGAGCTTACGCAAAGGATTTCTTTGGCGACACAGATGCAGCAATTGAAGATTATGAAAAAGCGATAGAATTAGATCCTGAAGACGCTGTTTCCTTTAATAACATCGGACTTTTACAAGAAAAGAAAGGGTATAAAGTTAAAGCTCAAATGAACTTTGAGCGCGCTGATAAATTATCCAAGATGGAGAATCGTTTGTACGATTTAATGGATCAATTGGAAGAAGAGCAACCAGAAGAAATAAATTCAGTTGAACCAAAAACGATTACAATCGAAGAGGCTCCTATAAATCACGAAATGATTGATCCAGCCACTATTCGCGAAAAGAACATTAGCACTTTTAAAGAATTTACCCAGATTTTCAAATCAAAAAAGCAATTTAACGAATTCATGCGCTTTTTGAAAAATGGTTTACGTATAAAATAATTATCTGTGAAGCCAATCGATTTATCATTTAAGAATAATAAAGATCCAAAGAATGGAAATATTCTCATTTCGGACCCCTTTTTGGACGAAGATTTTTTCAGACGTTCGGTAATCCTAATATGCGACCATACGTCTGAGGGTAGCTTTGGTTTTGTTTTGAATCATTATCTTGATGTAGATTTACATACCTTGGATAGTGATTTTCCAGATATCAATGCGCGTATTAGTGTTGGTGGACCGGTTGATACACAAAGCTTATATTTTATTCATGCCTTGGGCGACCGTTTAGGTGGCTCCTCTCCTATTACAAGTGATTTGATGTTTGGTGGAGATTATACGGAATTATTGAAACTTCTTGAAGAGGATAACTCAATTAAGGATAAAGTGCGTTTTTTCTTAGGATATTCAGGTTGGGGAAAAGATCAATTGAGCGATGAATTGAAAGAAAATTCTTGGTTAGTTGCAACAAATATCAAGGACAAAGAAATTCTTTCTACAACAGATAACGATTTT
>JBIIKG010000102.1:0-9648 GCA_044233275.1 Crocinitomicaceae bacterium
GTGTCATGTCCTGATATAAGTAGACACATTGTTAATCTTACTTCTATCTCTATGCGGCCAGATAAATCTGATCCGGGGTTTTGAGTTTTAATGACCAATTTGGTCGTTTTGAGTTGTAGACTTTAATTGCCTGTTCAACTGCCTTTCTCACATGCTTTAGGTTTACAAAAGTAGCATTTAAATTGAACTCTTGTTTGAGTATCCCGTTCATTCTTTCAGCTACGGCATTTTCATAACAGTTTCCGTTTTCAGTCATACTTATTTTAACATTATGCTTTTTAAGCATATTAGTATATTGATGAGAACAATACTGACTGCCTCTATCTGAGTGATGAATCTTCGGTTTCCCTCTCTTGTATGCCATTTCCAAAGCCTTAACACATCCAACTAGTTCAAGACTGTCACTAGCATGGTAACCAACTATTTTCCTACTGTATAGATCTGTGATTAGCGATAAATAACTAAAACCCTCTTTTGTCCTGATATAGGTGATATCGCTCACCCAGATATGATTAGAATGAGTTGCAATTTCCTTCATGATTAGATTTTTATACACTTTAAACGGATGCTTACTATTTGTAGTAATTGCATACTTCTTCTTGCGCTCAACCAATAAGTTTTTTTCTCGCAAAAGATCAAACAAACGATCTCTGCCAAGTTCCTTATTTCCCGATTCTAATAGGGCCTGCCGTAATAAATAATGAAGTTTCTTACCACCTACTTTTGGCATTTCCTGACGAATTGAATAAATCTGATTTAAAATCTCTGTATGACTTATCCTTTTTGACTGAATTTGCTTTTTCTGCTTGTAATAAGATGAACGAGCATAACCTAAAAGCCTACATGTTGAACGTACATTAATTCGCTTGTTCCTGTTGTAATCTACTACTTTTCTCCAAGCTTTTTTTTTAACTCATCAATGGTAAGTCCCATCATCTCCGCAGCAACCTCAAGGGTACTCTCAGCCGTGACTTTTCGTAAATAAGTGTCAGCAAGCGCTTCTTTAAGCTTCTTTACCTCCATCTCTAATTCCTTTAATCGATTTTTCTCGTCTGGCTTTTCCACTCTAACTATTCTATTTAAAAGATTATACTTACCATACTTACGAAGCCATTTATTTAAAGTTTCCCCACCATTGATACCATATTGTAAACACAACTCTTTCTGAGTCATCGTACCTTGCTCATATTTACTAATAACTTCTAATTTGAAGGCTTCACTGTAACGAATAATTGTTTTTCTTTTCATAAACACTTGTTTTAAAAGTGTCTACTTTTTTTCAGGACGTAACAAGGTTAGAGATAGAGATAGAGTTCAGAGTTAGAGCTGAACTTTTGTATCTTGATTCGAGTAATCTGACTTCTAAATTCTAGCTCTAGATTCTAGTTTACCAAAAAACAGACAATTTTCCTGTAGTGTTGCCAGATTCAAGTGCTGCGTGTGCCTTTCCTAATTCATCGACTTTATAGGTTCCGCCAACTTGTGGTTTTAAGTCGCCTTTTAAGAACATTTCTACCACTTTATTTAGGCATTCATCTAAAATTTGGGGACGATTATCCGCTATTTTAAGCATGTTCACGCCAAGCACATTTTTAGAACGCATCATTAATCCAATTGGCAATAACATGCCCATTTTCAAGACAAAATTCAAGGTAGTTAAAATACCCCATTTGCCTTTGCCCATTTCGGAACCACCAAATAGAATTAAGCGTCCACCAGAACCCAATAAGGCAAAGTCTTTTTTATACGTTGAACCAGCAACAGGGTTAAAACTGGCATCTAAACGTTTCCCTTTGAGGATGTTTCGAATTTGCTCCGCGTAATCACTTTCATTGTAATTAATCACGTAGTCGGCACCCAATTCTTTTACTAAAGCTGCCTTTGAGTTACTACCAATTTTTGCAAATACAGTTGCACCGCGTTGTTTCGCTAACTGAATAAGAATCGTTCCCACACCACCTGCAGCGGCATGAATCAATACTTTATCTCCTTTTTGAATGGGTGTTAAATAAGCTGCCATGTAATAAGCAGTCACGGCTTGCGTGCACAAAGCCATGGCAATTTCGGCAGGGGTTTCATCAATTGGTACAACTGCATAATCGTGTGTAACTACATGCTTTGCATATCCTCCAAAACGACAAAAAGCGAGCACCCTTTTACCCAATAAACTTGGATCAACATTCGCTCCTATTTCAACAACTTTTCCAACCAATTCATATCCAACTACGCAGGGCATTGGTGGTGCTTCGCGGTATAAGCCACGTCGCGCCATAACATCTGCGTAATTCAAACCAAAGGCTTCACTCTCTACCATCACTTCTCCTTCTCCAGGACCGTCAATTGTAAAAGGTCTGCGCTCGTAAGCTGTTTCAGCTGCACCTTTACGCACAAGAAACATGGCTTCTGAATTGATTTTACTCATTTTTTCCTTCAATTAAAATAACTATCTCTCCTTTGGGTGGATGCGCTTCGTAATATGCTTTTACTTCTGCAGCTGAGCCGCGCTTGTATTCTTCATAAATCTTACTGATTTCACGCACAACACAAACTTTGCGCTCTGCACCCATGAATTCCTCAATTTGACCAAGGAATTTAACCAAACGGTGCGGTGATTCATACAAAATAATCGTACGCTCTTCTTCTGTCAGTATTTTCAAACGGGTTTGTCGACCTTTTTTGTGGGGCAGAAAACCTTCAAACACAAATTTATCACATGGAAAACCACTCGCAACCAAGGCTGGAACAAACGCTGTTGGACCAGGTAAGCACTCAATGGTAATTCCCGCTGCAACACATTCACGTGCTAATAAAAATCCAGGATCAGAGATGCCTGGTGTACCTGCATCAGAAACCAAAACGGTTAAGGTATTGGCTTTGATTCGTTCAATTGCAGAATTCAATGCTTTGTGTTCATTGTGCGCATGAAAAGGGGAAACAGGTTTCGATATTTCAAAATGATTTAACAATTTCTTCGTTACCCGTGTGTCTTCCGCAAAAATCATATCGCATTCTTTGAACATACGCAATGAACGCAGGGTAATATCTTCTAAGTTTCCAATGGGTGTTGGAACGATGCACAATTTGGACATTTTCTATTTTTTTTAACGGGTAAGTACCACGTAATCTTGCAACAAGGTTTGTAGGAATTCCATTCGCTTTGCTGGAGTTTCCGCTAAACCAATCAATCGAGCCGATTCATCAGCTAATTCTATTGCAAAGCGTTTAATTTCTTCATTTGGATGTAATTTCACCCGTTGTATCGTGTTCTTTATCAATAACATGTCTTCATCTGTAAAGCGGATAACATCAGGATAAGTGGGTTGGTGGTTATCGATGCTTTTGATGGATAAAATGTCTCTCAAGGTATAATTTACGCTCGATTTATTCTTTATCACCAAGGTTCCGGCCATGACATCTCCTAATCGTTGTTTGCGATCGGATGTTGCAGAGAAAATAGCACCCAACACACCACAAGCGGCCCAAAGCAAAATTAAAATGTCAGCACTAATCCAGATAAAATCACCTTTGAAAAGCCAACGGGTAAAAACTTCGCGCAAACCTGGTCGCTCACCTTCAATCGTAACGACACGAATTCCCATGATGTATTTGCCAAGACTTTGTCCATGCGTGATGTATTCAATCACAGGGTTGTATAAAATCCATGGCAATTTAATAACTAGTAAGGTAAAAAAGAGCTCAGAACCTGTTGAAGCAAAAATATTGGAGAGACCCAAAACGATGTTCAAAATCACAAAATAAATGATGAACATGACGACATCAATCATCGACCCAGCAACTCGCTGAAGGGTTGATGCCAACTCGTATTCTACTTTTACGTGTTGTGCTGATTCGAATTCTATCGTACTCATTTAGTCAAAAGTAAAGAAAATGAGGGGACTAATTTCAAATGTAGAATTTTTCTTGAGCAATTTAGATTGAAATATAGGTTTATGATGTTGCAAAATAAGTCATCGTAATATTGCAATATTTAAATATTTAAATGTTGCGAAGCTTGAATGCTTTTAAAACCACTTTCATTTCAAACTGCAAAACCCTTAAATACAAGGCCCAACTATTCTTTATTATTTCTTTAAACGTTCTAAACACCTTGATTCTTCACTATTGGTATGGCTATAATCACTTCGTTTTTAATTCTTCACGGCTTATTTTTCGTTTTAATTTCCATTCATAGTTTTTGCGGCGTGCCATGAAATAGACTACAAATTCTTTGTCTGTGGCAGGAATTACAACGTTCATTTTTACTTTCTCACCGCGATCATCAGAGGTATAAAATGTTTTGCTTAAATCGGAAGGCAAGTAATAATCGACAATGTAACGTGAACTACTAACACCTCTTAATAATAAATTACTTTTACTCAAATCAATCGTTTGAGCTTCATTCAAGGTAGAATAATTTTTTGGCCATTCTTCTTCAGGGAAACAGGTGCTTTGTGTTTTAATGTTGTAGGTTTTATTGGTAATCACACCAATCGCAAAATTTCTATCACCAGATCTGAGGTAAATTAAATCCGTCGTTCGATTCTTCAGTCCTTTTTGTCCACGGACCTTCACATTACCGTCCATTTCCTGTGCAAAACTTGCCTGATAGGTCCAAAATCCATTTTCATCTCGTTTCATTCCGCCAGGATGCCAGCCTTCACCAGCTAAATCTACTTGCTCAATGAATTGGCGCATTTCATTAAAGACTGGATAAACTGCTGGATGCAAACGTGCATACCAACTTAATGATCCCGCCAAGCCAGCAAACAAAGATTGATGCATGGAGCGACGCAGTTCTATTTTCGTTGGATCACAATCAGCACCAATTGGATCAGTTTCAGCATAAATCATTGGTTTAATGATCGCTCGTTCTACTTGTTTACCGTTCGCTTCAGTTTCTGAAACCGTATAAGAAGCAGCATAATTACGAGTGCTAATCTCGTCGTTCAAGTAATGTTTTTGGACTGTTGAAGTCCAGAAACCTGCAAAATCAGGTGCACCGAAATCATAAATATTACTGGTCATAATATCAAAATTCGGATCAGCAAAAGTATTATCCTCTGGTTTTTTGGGTCCACCAAAACTTGCGGTAACCAAATGGTTTCGACCGTGATAGTGCGATTTCAGGTAAGCCGCCATTTCAACTTGCCAATCGCGGTACATTTTCCAATTTTCGTCTTGCATGTAAAAATCATTATTATCAGCAAGGGGCGAGCCCACATTGGTAATTTCGCTGAACAACTCCCAAGCCGCAATATTGGTCGAATAACCCCAACGTGCCAAAATATAGCGCAAGCGTTGCTTGTAGTATTTTTTCGCCTCTTCATTTTTCAGAAAGTCAATTGGATTATCTGTTTTCATCAATGCACGATAACCAAAAGGAGCACCTTCCACTTTTGCATCCCACGACCAACCTCTATAGTAAGCGCGCTCACTGAATTGAAAAGAATAGTGAATTTGCATGTTAAAATGAATGTAAACATCACGTTCTTCAGCCAATTCAAGAATTTTATCCATTTCTTGGGCCATAGCTAAACGATTGGTATAATTTCCAACCTCTTCCCATTCAATATCTGTCGCAGATGGATACATGATGGTGCGAATATAATTTGCGCCATTATCGGCTAATGCTGAAATCGTTTGTTTGTATTTATCATAAACGCGAGGTGCTGCGTAATTTTCACGGTACCCTTCATTTGATCGAAAATACCGCTGGTCTTGATCACGATAAGCCATGTTATTAAACAACTCTGGGTCACTCAATGAATCCGTTTCTGGCCACGGGTGATTGCAACCAATTGGATAAAACGTTTGATTGTTTAATGCTAAAAAACGTTTGTTTTGTGAAACACCGATGTTCCCCGGATTTCCACTCTCAATAACTCGAAAAGAAATGGCATCTGACTGAAAAACTAATTTTTCTTTCTCCAACACATAAACAGTTACTGACCAATTACCAATTTCTGGTGGAGCAAACCGAATGCGAAAAGGGAATACGCTTTGTCCTTCTATCCACCCACCGATTTTCTTGTATTCCTGTGTTGTATATGCATCTTTGTTTGAAGGGGCTGGCAAGCTTTCCAAGCTCCATGTGGTAAATTCTTTGGTGTAAAATCCGTCTACTTGTATGGCAGCATCTGCACTATTTTTCTTTTTGAATTCAGCATACACCCGCAGCTCCCAATCCAAATAAGGATTTAACTTATCCGTGCTTGCAACATTGGCTTTTGTCACAAAGTTGTTCACCTTTTCAGCAACATCTGCTTCTAATTGCACGCCCAATTCCAATTTTTCGTAGCGCAGTACTTTTTCAGGAGAAGGATAATTGAGCAATTGGACATTGGATAAAAGCTCTACACATGTTGCAACAATATCTTCCTGCGCATTAGTTTGCACAAACGGAAACACAAACACACTCAAACATAAAAGAAAACTACTGATTGTCTTATTCATATACGATTTAATTGAGTTCTCGATAGATGGGGATGAAGGTAAGAAATATTTGAAGGATTTGATAATTTGAAGGGTTCGTGCCTCGACAAGCTCGGCAACCTATCTTCAAATTTTCAAATGCCGCAGGCACCAAATCTTCAAATTCTCACGATGTATCGGGACGCATATAATTTAAACCCTTTCTAAATAAGGATTCATGACAATTCTATGACACAAAAACAGCAATTCGTGCGCATCTTTGCACTATAATTGAAAAAAAGCATGTTGGATCAATTTCACATCATTGCATTTACACACAGAAATTTGGAACTGAACGATATCGGACAGTTGCATATTGAAGAGCTAAAACAGGAAGAACGCCTGCAAACACTCGCTGCTGCATTGAAATTGGATGAACTCATGTTTCTCTCGACGTGTAACCGCGTTGAATTCATTTTCTGCACAAAAAGAGAAGTCGATTTCAATTTTGTTATGAAATTTTTCGAAACACTTTACCCTGAATTTACACGCGAACAAATAGGGCATTTCGCTCACCGTGGTGATCAGTTTAAAGGTATTGGGGCTGTTGAACACATGCTTTCAGTTGCTTCATCCATCGATTCAATGGTAGTAGGCGAACGAGAAATTATCACGCAAGTGCGCAACTCGTTTGAAGCATCAAAGAAAATGAAGTTAACGGGCGATTTCATTCGTTTGGTATTGCGACACACGATTGAAACGGCTAAACGTGTTTATACTGAAACAAGTATCGCTACAAAACCGGTATCGGTTGTTTCTTTGGCTTACCACAAATTGCGCGATATGAACATTCCTTTGGATGCGCGTATTTTGATTATTGGGGCTGGGGTGACAAACACAAACATGAGTAAGTTCTTGCGCAAACACGGATTCAAAAAATTCACTGTTTACAATCGTACGCTTTCGAAAGCGGAAAATTTAGCGAAAGATTTACATGGTGAAGCCTTTTCCTTGACCGAATTAGATAATCATTCAAACGGTTTTGATGTCATCATTACCTGCACAGGTTCAGAAGGACACATCATTACACCAGATACCTATTCAAAATTATTGAAGGAGGACAATGATCGAAAAGTGGTGATTGATTTAGCATTACCGCAAGATTTACATCCAGAAATCGTAGAAAACAATCCTATTACCCATATTTCAATAGATGTACTTCAAAAAATATCGAACGAAAACCTAAAGGAACGTTCAAAAGAGATTCAACACGTGGAAGAAATCATTTCTGAAGCCTTGTTTGATTTCAAACACATCCAAAAAATGCGATCGGTAGAAATTGCCATGCGCGATGTCCCTCAGAAAGTAAAAGAAATTAAATCAACTGCCATGAACGAGGTTTTCAAAAACGACCTTGCTGAATTGGATGATCATTCTCGTGAAGTACTAGAGAAAGTTATCGAATACATGGAAAAGAAATACATGAGTGTGCCAATGATTATGGCCAAAGAGATACTATTAAAACACTAATTGAACATGTCCCACATTCGCATAGGATCGCGCGGAAGTGACTTAGCACTTTGGCAAGCACACCACGTAAAAAGACAACTTGAAGAATTGGGTTGCACAGTCGATATCACCATCATTAAAACACAAGGAGATGCTATTCAGCATTTAAGCTTTGATAAACTGGAAGGAAAAGGATTTTTCACGAAAGAAATTGAACAAGCTTTGTTGGATAATTCAGTTGATTTAGCGGTGCATTCACACAAAGATTTAGAGACTTCACAACCAGAAGGATTGGTTATTGCCTGTGTTTCTGAACGAGAAGATCCTGCTGATTTATTGCTTGTTGCTAAAGGTTCCGTAGATATGGAACAGCCTTGGAATTTGAAATTAAATGCAGTGGTTGGAACCTCATCCGCTCGCCGTAAGTCACAAGTAGTGCGTTTTAGAGATGATGCAGAAATCAAAGATTTAAGAGGAAATGTTCCGACCCGTATTCAGAAATTGCGCGAAGGACAATACGATGGAATTCTTTTGGCAAAAGCAGGTGTGGACAGATTGAATATCGATTTATCGGAATTTCATGTTTTTGTAATGGATCCAAAAGAATTTGTTCCAGCGCCTGCACAAGGTGTTTTGGCTTTGCAAATTCGTGAAGAAGATACAGACTTGTTTGATTTATTGCAAAAAATGAATCATCCGGATGTTCAGCGTCGCATCGCGGTTGAACGTAAAGTATTGAATCTTATGCAAGGTGGATGTCAATTACCCTTGGGCGTTTTTTGTGACGAAGACGAAACCATTTATGTTTCTCATGCAACGAATTGGGAAGATGGTTCTGACTGGTTTCAATACAACGCTGACGATTTAGAAGGAATGGCGGAAATCATTGTTGAGGATTTGCAAACACCTTATGAAGACCTTGATTAAGTCTTTGTTCATATCAAAAGACCTATCTGATTTATCAGTTCTTCCTGCCTTTTGCGCTGACAATTCAATTGAATTAGTGGCGAAATCGTTCATTTCATTTGAAGCGTTGCCCTTTGAAGCGCATTCAAGTCCATCCGTAATATTTTTTTCAAGCATTCGTGCGGCAGAATTTTATCTCGCGCAAGTTTCTTTGATATCAAACTGTGCAATAGCCTGTATCGGCTCCAAAACAGCTGAAAAACTCATAGCGAAAGGACTTCACGTTTCGTTTATCGGTGAAACTGCTGGAGAACCTGCAATTGTAGCAGAACAATTCAAAACATGGTTAAATGGACGCAAGGTTTTGATTCCAAGTTCGGAGCAATCCAACAGAAGTATCGCGCAAACCATACCTGCTTCTCAAGTGGAGGAATTAATCATTTACCGAACAGTTGCCAATCCATTGATAATTCAACCGTGCGCTGTAAATGTATTTACAAGTCCCTCGAATTTCTTGAGTTTCATTCAGAAGAATTCACTTGAGGCAAACCAAACTATAATCGCCTGGGGAAAAACAACGGAAAAAGCGATACGAAACGCTGGATATGCGGTTAATGCAACATTAACTTATGCAAGTGAAGAAGAGTTGGTGGAAGTGTTGTGTAGAGAATAGAGAGCAGAGAACCGAGAGCAGAGTGTCATGTCCTGATATAAGTAGACACATTGTTAATCTTACTTCTATCTCTATGCGGCCAGATAAATCTGATCCGGGGTTTTGAGTTTTAATGACCAATTTGGTCGTTTTGAGTTGTAGACTTTAAT
>JBIIKG010000103.1:0-9627 GCA_044233275.1 Crocinitomicaceae bacterium
GACGAAAAACAAAATAAAGTTAGAAGGGAATGAGGATTCACATGTTCAAATTCTCCGTACAATTTTAGATAACGATTCAAAGATTGCAGGGTCGCAATTGGCGCGTTTCGAAAAAAGACATCGTTCGGTTGGAGGAAATGCAATTCGTGCCGCTGTATTAGGCGGGAATGATGGACTTGTTTCAAATTTTAGTCTTGTGATGGGAATTGCAGGTGCTACGTCCAATCAAGCAGGAGTTTTACTGGCTGGATTAGCAGGGTTATTGGCAGGTGCACTTTCGATGGCTTTGGGAGAATGGATTTCGGTTAAAAGTTCTCAAGAGTTGTATGAAAATCAAATGCAACTTGAAATGGATGAGTTGGAAACAAATCCAGAAGGCGAGAAGAAGGAATTAAAGCTTATTTACATGGCAAAAGGAATTCCTGAAGATAAAGCTCTTGAAATTGTGGAAGAGCTGATGAAGGATAAAAACCTTGCACATCAAGTTTTAGTAAAAGAAGAGTTGGGAATCAATTCGGAAGAACTCAAAGGCTCAGCTATGGAAGCAGCGATTTCATCCTTCATTTTGTTTGGAATTGGTGCGGTTATTCCTGTTTTGCCTTTCATGTTTACGGATGGAGTCAAAGCAATTGTTCTAAGCACTGTGTTTAGTGCTCTTGGGTTGTTTATGATTGGCGCGGCCATTACCTTGTTTACAGGAAAAAATGTTTGGTTTTCAGGATTTCGACAAGTTTTTTTCGGTTTAGTTGCTGCAGCTATAACTTTTGGAATTGGGAAACTAATTGGAGTTTCTTTAGCAGGATAGTTTATCATTTTTTATAAATAATTAAAAACAAAAAGTATGAATCAAGCACATTTTCATTTGATGGTGAATCACCTTCCCATCATTTTCCCAATCGTTGGAACGATTGTATTAATTGGTGGTTTTATGTTGCGATCTGAAATCATTAAGCGCGTTGCTTACACAATTTTCACTTTAGGTGCAATCGCTACTTTCCCAGCATTTTTATCTGGAGAAGGCGCTGAAGAAGTAGTTGAAAACTTATCAGGTGTAAGTGAGTCATTTATCGAGCCGCATGAAGATATTGCAAAGATTTTCGCGTTACTAAGCTATACGCTTGGAGCCTTTTCAATTTTAGCCTTATGGTCAAATTGGCAACAAAAGAGTTTTAAAGGAATTATAAGTATTATTGTTCTATTACTGTCTGCTGTGGTACTTTATTTTGGCAAAGTTACTGGTACAACAGGTGGTGAAATTCGACACACTGAAATTCGCGCTAACCAAGCGCTAGGAAATCAACCTTCAAATGGAACGAGTGTAAACTCGGATCAAGAGGAGGAAGATGAGGATTAATAGTCCAAATCAAGTTATACAAGAACGCGGTAGAAATTTCTTCCGCGTTTTTTATTTAAAGAATAACTCTTTTATCCAAACTTGCTTGTTTCCGCAACTGTCAACAACAATGAGTTCGAGTTTATGCTTTCCAAGCATTCCCTTAGGTCGGTCAAAAAATACATAATCACCCTTTGATTCATATTCAAGGACTTGCCATTTTCCGTCTATGAACAAGTCGTAATCAATTAATTCGGTTTGGTTTTCCTTGACTTTCCAAGTTAAACGAGTCTTCGTAATTTCGGCTTCATTACCTGTGAAATTTAATGGAATTAAACTTGGGGCAATCGTATCTCGTTTGATTTGAAAAGTTCCTAAATGACTTGATTTTGCACTGATCCAATTTCCTTCAAACGATGTCTTAAGAGGACGCACCTTTCCGCCAGCAGTTGTGACTGCAATGTAGTAGGTTGAAAGATTGGTCAATCCTTTTTTAATGGGCAGCTTGACAGAAATGGGAAATTGGATGGGTTGTGAAGCGTCTCCTAGACTAATTGTTCCCTTTGTAGATAGATTTTTAAGCGTCGGTTCGTAAAATGTATGATGAGCAATATAAAATTCCACTTGTTCACTTTTAATGTGATAGCTTGAATCTGGATGAAAGTACTTCCAATTGGGGAAAATAGTTTGTGTTGTGTTGATTGGTCCATCATTTACTTTTAATGTAAATTTTAATTCAGCTGAATTGTTTTTCGTATCGAGTGCTTTAAATGCGATTGGAAAACTATCTCTAGGAGAAATATGGAGCACACCCAGATTGTTTGTTGGATATATTTCTAGTGGATTGTGCTTTGTCCTGTATGACTTGTGAAATTTCCGTTTAGCGACAGAATATTCTTTAAAATCCTTGTGATTGTTTACATAACGTGAGTTTTCAAATGAGATTTGATTGATGCGTTGCTGAAATAAAGTATCCTTTCCAACTCGAATTGAACTTGAATATAAACCGCAAACATTCGGCGCACCATCAAAGTAATCAACCACTTCAAATGCGAAACCAATTCCACCATGAACAGAACAGTAATCTGATGGCACTTGCAATAAATCTCCACCGATGTAAAAGCCAAACTTTCCTTTTGTCACTGTTTTCGTAAATGACTTATTGGGTATTTGATATCCATCATTTGTAACAGCGTAAACTTTTAGCCCTTTAATTTCAGGCGCTTTCGTGTCTGCTACTTGAAATCCGTATACCAATGGATTTAAACCCATTTCTGTCTTTCTATCGCGCAATTCAAAATGTAGATGCGGTGCTGTCGATCCTCCTGTATTTCCTGAAAGAGCAATTACCTCACCTCGTTTAACTGGAAGATCTTTTGGCGTAAAATAGATGTCGACCTCAAAATTTTCTTCTTTTGTTTGAGTGAGTTTTGTCAACGAATCAAGTCGACCAATCAGTGAAGAACAATGTGCATAAACGCTTGTAATTCCATTGGGATGGTCTATATAGACTGCCTTTCCATAACCATAAGGCGAAATTTTTATGCGAGATACAAATCCCTCTTCAATTGCATAGAGTTTCAAGCCTTCTGCACCATTGGTTTTAAAATCAACACCCATGTGAAAGTGATTGGGTCTCAATTCACCAAAATTTGCAGCAAGTACTAAAGGTATATCTAAGGGTGGGTGATAGTTTTGTTGATCGTTTTTTTGACCAACTATTGTGAAAGAATAAACAAAAAAGGAAAGAAAAAAGAGGCTTTTAAACATTTATCAAAAATACGCTTTTGAAAAAAATATTACAAGAATGAACTAAAAAAGTTGTCCATGTTGCGTACAATAGTAACTTTGTAAAAAGTCGTATCCAATGACAGAAAAAATTCAGCAAATCATCGATGATATTCGCCAAAAAATGGCGGTTTTAGATCATCAATTGACAGAAGTTCGTGCAAGCAATGCGGTGCTTCAAGCTGAATTAAACGAAAGCAACATTCAATTAGAAAAGAGTAAAAATGAAGGTGAAAGCCTAGTTGAAGCTGTAAATGAATTGAAAATTGCGTTGGAAGCGGCCAATAATCAAGTTGTTGAGGTTGATCGTCCAACTCAAGGTAGAAGAGACGATGAAATCGATGAACTGGTAAAAGAAATAGAATACTGTATAAGTCAGTTAAAGAAATAACGAATGAGTAAGTTGTCCCTTAAAGTAGTTGTTGCTGGAAGAACCTATCCACTTACGGTTAATCCGGGTGAAGAAGCAAAAGTAACGAAAGCTGCAGAGGATATTAATAGAGCAATTAAATCGCTCCAAGACAATTATGCCGTGAAAGATATGCAAGATTTGCTGGCGATGACCGCTTTGCAATTAGCAACACGTTCTACTCAAGTTGTTGCAGCAACTCCTGCACAAGCTGATTATAGTGACATTGAAAAGGAACTAGAGAAACTCTCTAGCGAATTAGATGCACTAAAGTAAAATTCTATTTTTCCCAGATTTATCCCCTTTTCAGACTTGTAAATTGTTTTATTTAATTTACAAACTATGTTAATAGGCATTTTAATTGGTTTAGTTGGTGGCGGGGCAGGTGTGTTCGTGCTTCAAAACGTCATCCTAAAGAGTAAAAGAGATCAGATTGTCCGAGAAGCGGAATCTGAAGGTGAAAACATCAAAAAAGAAAAAATTCTTCAAGCAAAAGAGAAGTTCTTCAAATTAAAAGAAGAACACGAAACTGTAATGAAAGAAAAAGAACGTCGTGTTCAATCTGCAGAAGATAGAGCGAAAGCGAGTGAAAAAAACCTTTCTAGAAAAATTGAAGAAGTTGGAAGAAAAGAAAGTGATTTGGAAAAAAATCAACAAGAACTTGAGTTAAAAGTTCAAGCCTTTGATTTGAAACACCAAGAATTAGAGAAAATTCAGGAAAAGCGTGTTGCTGAATTGTCAAAAATCAGTGGAATGTCGCCTGAAGATGCAAAAAGTCATTTGATGGAAGCATTGAAAGATGAAGCACGCACTGGTGCGATGACGCATATCAAAGAAATTACGGAAGAAGCAAAATTGAATGCGAATCGCGAAGCAAAGAAAATAGTTATTCAAACAATTCAACGTGTTGCAACAGAGCACGCAGTCGAAAATGCAGTATCTGTTTTCAATATCGAATCGGATGAGGTGAAAGGTCGAATCATTGGTCGTGAAGGTCGTAACATTCGTGCATTGGAAGCAGCAACAGGGGTTGAAATTATTGTAGATGATACTCCGGAAGCAATTATTTTATCTTGTTTTGATCCAGTTCGCAGAGAAATTGCACGTTTGGCTTTGCATCAATTGGTTTCTGATGGGCGTATCCACCCGGCGAGAATTGAAGAAGTAGTCGCAAAAACAAAGAAACAACTAGAAGAAGAAATCGCAGAAACTGGTCGTAGAACATGCATGGATTTGGGTATTCATGGTTTACACCCAGAATTAACGAGAATGGTAGGTAGAATGAAATATCGTTCATCCTATGGACAGAACCTTCTTCAGCACTCGAGAGAGGTTGCGAATATGTGTGCTATCATGGCCGCAGAGTTGGGACTGAACGTAAAAATCGCTAAACGAGCAGGCTTACTTCACGATATTGGTAAAGTACCTGATGAAGAACCAGAATTACCGCATGCTATCTTGGGTATGAAGCTTGCCGAAAAGTATGGTGAAAAACCAGATGTGTGCAATGCTATTGGTGCTCACCACGACGAAATTGAAATGACAACGTTAATTTCTCCAATTGTTCAAGTATGTGATGCTGTTTCAGGTGCACGTCCAGGAGCGCGTAGAGAAATTGTTGAAGCATATATTAAACGAATCAAGGAATTGGAATCATTGGCCTTGTCATATGACGGTGTTCAAACGGCTTATGCTATTCAGGCAGGACGTGAATTACGTGTGTTGGTAGAAGCTGAAAAAGTAACTGATTTAAAAGCGGATGAACTTTCGTTTGCAATATCTCAACGTATTCAAACTGAAATGACTTATCCTGGACAAGTGAAGGTGACTGTTATTCGTGAAAAACGTTCTGTTAACTACGCGAAATAATTAATTGCCAGCTATGATTGAAAGTTTAAATAATAAGAAGGTTCTTGTAACAGGAGGTGCTGGTTTTATTGGCTCTAACCTTGTTGAAGCCCTTTTAAATATTGGTGCTATTGTGACAGTTTTTGACAACCTAGAGACTGGAAAATTATCGAATCTTACTGAATTCGAATCAAACTCAAATTTCACGTTTATTCAAGGAGATTTGAGAAATGTAGAAGATTGTCAAAAAGCAGTAAAAGGTATTGATGTTATTTCACATCAAGCAGCATTAGGTTCAGTTCCACGATCGATTGAATTTCCGCACAATACCCATGCAGTAAATGCAACTGGATTCTTAAATATGCTTCATGCGGCGAAAGAAGAGGGAATCAAGCGATTTGTATATGCAAGTTCTTCTTCGGTATATGGAGATAGTACAATTTCACCAAAAGTAATTGGCTCAGAAGGAAACTTATTAAGTCCATACGCTGTGACGAAGCAATTGAACGAGAAGTATGCGAATGTTTATGCGCTTTTGCATCAAATGGAAACAATTGGCTTGCGTTATTTCAATGTATTTGGTCCTAAACAGGATCCTCATGGTGTATATGCCGCAGCTATTCCAAAGTTCATTGATAAACTGATTTCAAATGAATCTATTACCATTAATGGTGATGGTAAACAAACACGCGACTTTACCTATGTGAAGAATGCCGTTAGAGCAAATTTATTGGCGCTTTCGACCAATAATGAAAAATCTTTCGGGGCTGCATTCAACGTTGCATGTGGAGATTCTTTTACATTGATTGAGGTGATTGAGTCCTTGCAGAAAGGTTTGCTTCAAAAAGGAATTAATTCAAGCTCAGAAATTATTTTTGGTCCAGAAAGACCAGGTGATGTGCGCCATTCGTTAGCCAATATCGATCATATCGTTACCGAATTGAACTACGCACCTTTATATACGTTTCAAGAAGGAATAGACGAGTATATTCAAACTCTATCGTTAAAGTGAAATTCAAAAAAGGTGGTTTTCTGCGGTCTGTAATTGTTCTTACAACAGGGACCGTAATTGCACAATCTATCACCTATTTGATTTCTCCAATTCTAACGCGCATTTATTCGCTTGAAGAAATGGGTGATTTTGGACTCTATATGCGAGCAATTGGATTTATTTCTGCACTTGCTACTGCTCGTTATGAATTCTCTTTACCATTGCCAAAAAATGACACTCATTCTTATCTACTCTATCGTGTGTCGATAAGAATTGCCAGCATAATTCTTCTCGCCTGTGGGGTTTTAGGGTTCATATATATGTTAACCCAGCCATTCAACTTAAATCAACTATTATTTGTAGTTATCACCCTTTTAAGCGCTGGTTTTATGGTGTTAATAAATTTGGGTACAAATTGGTCGATACGGAAAAAACACTTCAAGAAAATCTCTTATTCTCGTATTTCAAATTCATTTGTTTCAAATGGATTACGTCTCGGTTTTGGCTTGTTACAAATGGGAAGTATTGGTCTTGTTTTAGCTTCCTTGATTGGCTATTTCGTTTCTAGTTTTGCCTTTGTTAAGGATTATTTTCAACTGAAGAAATCAAATGTACACATGATGTCCAAAAAGAAAACATATGTGCTATTAAGAGAGTATAAACAATTCCCTCAAGTAAGTTTACCTCATGTTTTAGTTGATCTAGGGAGAGACTTGTTAGTTGCTGGGTTAATTGTTCATTTTTTCTCAAAAGATATTTTTGGTTCCTATAGTCATTCATTTACAATTTTACGGTTACCATTGGTATTAATCGGTACATCTATTGGCCAAGTTTTCTTTAATAAATGCACCGAAATGATTAATGATGGAAAACCGATTGATAAGGTTTTGGAGAAAACCTTGGGGACCTTGATTCTATTATCAATAATTCCTTTCACAATCATATTTTTTTGGGGTGAACCTATATTCAGTTTTGTTTTTGGTGAGAAGTGGGCTGATGCAGGCTATTATTCAGAGATAATGGCAATTTGGTTAATGTTTAATTTTCTATTGTCACCAATCTCCAATATTCCAATGATTTTGAATCGACAAAAGGAGTATTTTTATTTAGGTATGGTAAGCACACTTTCACAATTAATTAGTTTTGGTTTATTACCTGTTTTATGGGGGTCATCACGAGAGGCTTTTATTCAGATTTTATGGATAGTTTCAATTTCTCAAGCTATTATTCTATTTGGAATATTTTTTATGACAATCTATTATGCTAAAATGGGAGTTAGGCAACACTAAAAAATTTAATCACATGGCATTTGTTGATTAAGTTCCACCCTCTAATATTCAAGTTTTAAACGGTTTTATTTCTTATTTTTGAGGAAAATTATTTAGATGCTAATAGCAAGTAAGAATGAATTTGACACGAATAAAAGGCTGATTGCTTTATTTTCTTTTGTGTCATTTTTTTCACTTTGTTTGATGCCATTTATTCCAATTCAAAAAGGTTTTTACATTCGACCTGAAGACTTGTTACTACCATTTATTTTATTTATAATTTATCCGTATTTAAAAATTCTGAAGAATTGGTATTTTGTGATACTCGCTTCATGGGCCATTTATGGAATTATCACGATGGCGCTGAATGGAAGGTTGAATGCTTATAATGACTATTTTGAGCTATATAAATTATTCAAATTTGCAGTTTTCATCTTACTTTTCTATATCTTTTTTAAAGTAAATAAAGAGGTATTTAAACCTGTTGTAATTGTTTTTTCAATTCTTTTCATTTTTAATTTACTTCATTTTTATAATGTTTTTCAATTCAATGAGCTTATTATGCCAAGTTTCGCAACAAATAGTGCTCAGTTAGATTTTTTTGGAAAAAACTCCTTAGGAGGTCCTGCAACCAAACGTATCTTAGGAACAATGGGGAATCCAAACATTAATGGGATTCTTTTTTCCTTTTTTGCGATTTATTTTATTCGTTTTTTGAAATTGAAAAACTGGCATTGGGGGCAACTCTTTTTCTTTCTGTCTATTACCATGATCTTATTGACCCAGTCTCGAACATGTATGTTGGCGCTTGGCGTTTATCTTTTGTATTTTGTTTTTATAGAGAAAGTGGGGTGGTGGATATTTTTAAAATTGTTGATTGGAATATTGATTTCGATTGTCATTGTAAGAATGATGGATGAATTATCATTAGGCTATGTTTCGAATGCTAAATTCAATGTGGCAGAAAACGGCTCCTTGAGAGGTCGATTGGAAGTATGGGCTGAGTTATGGTCCATGATCAAAGAGAAGCCGATAATTGGTTATGGGATTAATAAGAATTATTTTTATGCTCATCAGCTCTATTCTGAAAACGAGTATATTTTGATGGTCTGGAGATATGGTGCAATTGGCTTGATCTTCTATTTAGCCATGTTTTTTTCTCCCTTAAAATTGTTGAAAAATTGGAAAGATGTCAAAACAGAAAAATCTATTTTTTTTATACTTCTGTTGATTTTGTTTTCGATCAATGGTCTGACAAATAATCCAATATCCGATCCTGTTTTACAATTACTATTCGGAATCGGATTGGCTTATTATTTATCTCAATTCGAATTGCATGAGAAGAAAATTAAAAACGCTTAAATCTGATTATTTGCGTTCTGAATTTGTTCGAAATGCATTAACGCTAATTTCCGGAACAACCATAGCGCAATTTGTTGCTATTTTATTGACGCCGATACTCACAAGAATCTACACAACAGAAGATTTTGGTGAGTTGAGTTTGTTTATGTCAATAACTGGTATTCTTGCTGTCGTTTCGACAATGCGCTATGAAATGGCTGTAATTTTGCCAGAGAAGGATGAAGATGCTGTTAATGTAATGGCCTTGTCTTTTTTGATTGCAATTAGTTGGGCTGTACTTTCGTTAATCGCTATTTTTCTGTTTGGAGATTTGATAAGTGATTTTTTTGGTGGTACTAAAAATGGTGGTTATATTTATTTAGTCCCATTGGCAGTTCTAATGTTGGGCATGATTCAAGTATTGAATTTTTGGTCACTTCGAATTAAAACGTTTAAGAACAATGCCTACTCAAGAATTGGCAATGCAACTGTTAATAACGGATTAGCTTTGGGCTTTGGATTTTATCTAAAAGGTTCTTTCGGTTTAATTATAGGCTTCTTTTTCGCTCAAGTGACGAGTTTATTCATTCTCTCTCGCACAGTCTTTAAGAACCGAAGAAAATTTCTTGACCAGATCAATTGGGAGAGC
>JBIIKG010000010.1:0-30978 GCA_044233275.1 Crocinitomicaceae bacterium
TTTTTTAATTACAGAATCTATTACTTGTTGAATAAAATCGCAGCAAAGTTCTGGATATAAAACTATTTGAATCTCAGCAAATCTAATTACAATCCAATTTCTTTGACAAAATCTAGAATCTCGCGTTTCATCTATGTGTGTTTCAGCTTCAAGATAATGAATTGCTTCATGTTCAGATGAATGTAATACATAAGGTTCATCAATTTCAATATCAATATGTAAATTTGTTTCCAAATCTTGAAATGTAAAATCAGGTTGAAATGGTAGACTATTTGGAAATGGTAGAATTGCACAATTTGTAAATATTTTACCAGGAAAATAGAGTGTTAAAAACCTATAAAAGAATTCTTCCGTTTTTCCTTTTTTTGAATTATAAATTAAGTCAGGCTTTTTTGTTGTTTGCAATAACTCAAATATTTTTTCTTTTCTATAAGCCAATGTGTCTTTTTCATTTCTAATTTCTTCTTTTAAATGATCTAAATATTTTTTTTGGATGTTGTACTTATAAAGTTCTTCTCTATAATTCGAAAGATTAAGTTTGTTTTCAATTTCTATGTTATGATTTTCAATAATTGCAAATAATAGACACAAAAAAAGTGAAATACCAAGTGCAAAAATGATTTTAAATTTAATATCGGCATCTGTAAGAATGGCCAACGCTACTATTACAATTAACCAAACAGTAAGTTTGTTAAAATCGATTTTTCTACTTTGTGGAATAATAGGTTCAACTATGTGATAATCTATAGGAATATTGGCCTCTGCAGCATTTAATAATTGATAAGGAAATCTTACAATTGGGTATTCGTAGCAAATACTTGGTGTCTCAAACATATTTTATTTGTTTTAAACAGACTGCGTTAATTCTCAAAATATCTGATGAATGCAACATTTTTTTCGATCAAAAAATAAGTAAAGTTTAGATTAACAATCATTCAATTAGCCATCCAAAAGTACATCTCAATTCCTCTTTTATCCATATTATCAAATCTAATATCCTCCCCGCAATAAGGAATTGCAATTTGAAAGTTTTCTCTTAATGTTAAAAATAATGGAAGGTTAATTTTCTTTGTTACTTCTAAAATTGTTAGGCTAAAATAACCATTGTGAGTTAAAAAAACGTGATTTCCAAACATATCATATGCAGGAACAGGATTTGTGCTGAATATCGTATAAAGGGAAATATAATTCAAGTTATTTTTCAGATATTCATCTAAGTTATCTTCAATTTTATGTGCAGCATAAAGTTCCCAAATCTTTTTCTCTGCAGGACCATAGTTTGAATAAAATCCAATGACAAAACCCAGCGTCTCAGTTTCTATGAGTAACATATACTTTATTTGTTTAACTGGAATAATTAGCGGCAATGGTTTCATATCAATTCAATTTAGAGTATTGACGAATGATTATAATCTAAAAGAGTTTTAAGTTTGATTTGAAAAAATGTCAATTCGATAATTCAACCTTAAATTTATCTTGCGATGGTTTTAAACATAAACATTTTAGTGTCATAAGCATATAATATTGATAACTCATCTGTTGTATTAAAATCTGCAGTTACTGTAAATGCATTTTTAGTGCTGGATTCTTCCCCTGTTGCAATATATATTAGTTTCCATTTTTCAGTTATTGGATCAAGGAAAGTAACTACATATTGAGTATTTATAGGCAATATTATTTTATATTGACTAGAAGATATTTTTACTGTTGGAATTTCTTTTTCTAACCACCAGCCAACAAAGGTTGTGTCTTCGTATATTGCTCTTCTAAGTTCCATATCTACATTGTAAGCAGCTTTAATGTTTACAGTGAATGTCATAGTTTGCGATTGTACTCCTTGACCAAGCATTAAGAGTATTATTAAGATAAATAGTTTCATAAAAGATAAGGATTAAGCATTAATATTCATTTCTTTAGGCTTAATCCAAGAATTTTGAAAAGTAACAAAATGTGCAAGTGGATAGTATAATTGTCGGCAATTATTAGAAACACTAACTGTTTTTTAATTCCCTATGCAAAAGTAGTTTTGACAAAGGTTGATTCTAATTGTTAAAATGGTTTTTTATTTAGATTATTTTTTAGACTTCGGTAATAATAATTTTAGAAGTAAGCATTTAATTTGGAGGGGTTAAAAATCTAAATTTTAAAACTTTGTATATTATTAGGCAAGAGTCAAGAACTTTAAAACAAATCATCATTTGTAAGCCGATCCACATCCTCCCTCAAAAAGTTCGATAATTCAGACCTTTGGCCCACCATTTTAAAGCCTCAAGCAATTGGGGCTTTTATTTTTACTGATGATTTTGAAATTGTGATTCATCAAATGGCAGATCGTAGTCTATTTTTATAGCTGGCCAAATGATTTATATTTTGTTGTTTTTTGGCCAAGTATAGACAAATTAGGCATTTTCAAACAAGGCATCCATAGTTACCTGGTTATCCATAGAATCTGAGCTATTCGGATTGATTTTTACTCCAAATGTCGTTACCATTGTGACAAATACATTTTTTCTATTCGTTAGTTCTTTATAAAATTCACTTTTCTTGTTTAGCAATGAGTCCTTATAATCTTTTGAAATAGTGAATTCAGAAACAGAGAATTTCATTTCGCATAGATTTATGCAATTATCACTTCTATCAATAACCAAATCAATTTGAGCCTTTGCATTTCTCCAACTTGAACTATTGGCACTCACACCTCCTATCCCCAAAGCCTTCTTGATTTGAGAAATGTGTTTCAGACATACTGCCTCAAATGCTAATCCACTCCATGACAGATAGCTCCTTGAATTAAATAAAGTTGTCCAGCTATCGTCAGAATTATTTTTTATATACTTGATAAAGAACAATGAATACTCGTCAGATAAACGATAAAATGCGTCTTTTTTAATTTTATGAAAGGGTTTGTATTCAGAAATAAAGCCTGATTCACTTAACTCTTTGATCGTACGGGTTAGACTCCCCCCAGAACTTAAACCAGTTTTAGAAACAATTTCTTCCCTAGTCAAGCCTTTTTTTGATGCACCTAAGAATTCTACAATTTTCACATGATTTGAAGAGTTTTCAAATAAAGATGCGAAAACAACATTAAATTCATCAACTAAAAGCCCTCCTGTTCGAAAACACAATCGGTCAATTGCAGTTGCTACACTATCTCCAGGTACAATTTTATCAAGGTAATGAGGTATCCCGCCTATTGCCATGTAGATTTGCAAGTAATCGTATCTACCGAGATTTATTTTTTTTGACTTCAGAAACATTTCTGTTTCAACTAAATTAAATGGCAACAACCTTATCGGATAAGATATACGGTTATGAAGTCCTTTTTTATCATTAATCACTTTATTAATCATGAATGATGCAGCTGAACCACATACAACAACTACTATGTCATCTCGCTTGGAGCAGTAGTCATTCCAAAAATGAGAAAACAATGATATAAAATTGGATTTAGGTGTGTGCATCCACGGTAATTCATCAATGAAAACGACCTTTTTCTCCAATGATTTTAAACCAGAAATATACTCGCCAAGTAAATTGAAAGCCTCCAACCAATCCTTGGGTGCGTTTCGTTTTTTAAACTTGCTTGACCTCTCTATTATTTTATTAAAGAAATTTATAAGTTGCTGATTGTAGCTCCCATCAGGAATCCCTGTAACTTCAAATATAATTTCTCTTTTGTATGTTTCTCTGATAAGAAAAGTTTTTCCAACCCTCCTTCTACCATAAATAGCAATTAGTTCAGATTTATCTGAGTTAATCGCAAGTTGCAGCTTATTTATTTCATTTATCCTTCCAATTACCTTGCTCATAAAATATTATATCTAGCCAAAAGTACAAATTTAAAAACACATTTGGCCAAGTATAGATACATTTTTACATCTCTTCTACTCTCCCAAATCAAAAGCCTCAAATAAAATCATGATCGCGTTTGAATCCCTAGACAACAAGTTCGATATTTCAGACCTTTCGCCCACCTTTGAAGACAGCTTTTTTAAGCTGTCTTTTTTTATGCATTGTTCAGACGAGAAGCGCTGCATAGAACTTATTGAAGTGTTTATACCGAGTGAAGCAAAGCGGAATTAAGCCTGCTTGAGCCCACTAAAACAAAACGTGAGCTGTTCACTCCACTTTGTTTTAATTAGCAATAACTCTCATTGATTGAATAATTGTAACATGTTATTCTAACATCCAAGATCCCCCAACACTTATTACGTTTGGGAGTGATAGGTAATCATTATACGTATTTTCTTTCAAGCCTCCTGTTGGGCAAAATTTGATTTCAGGAAATAGTTGCGCGTATGCTTTTAGTGCATCTATACCTCCAAAAAGATTGGCAGGAAAAAATTTGAAATAAGCACAACCAGCTTCCATTCCTAAAAGAATATCGCTAGGCGTCGCTACTCCGGTAATAAATGGAATTCCTGCTTTCTTTAATAATTCCAATAGGTTTGCAGAAGTTGCAGGACTAACAATAAAATCAACTCCGATTTCTTTTACTTGATCAATTTGTTGTTGATTGATTACTGTTCCTACGCCTACTAAAATTTGATTAGAATAATTAAGTTTTATTTGTCTCAATGCATCGAAAGCACAAGGAGTTCTCAATGTAACCTCTATGCAAAAAATCCCTTTCTTAATTAGGTTTTGGATGATAGAATCAATCTCCTCCAAATCATTTATGGTAACAACTGGAATAAGATTATTTTTTTCTAAGACAATCTGTATATTGTTTTGCATATTACTGAGAAATTAAATGAAACCAGCACCTTCTTCACTCGAAGATACATTCATCCGCATGTTTGAAAAAATTTCTCTTCCCAAACCAACGGTTTTATCATTGCTCTTTGTTCTTGGTGTTCTGCTATCTAAATCGTTCAAACATTCAAACACACCCTTTTCGGCATCAAGTCGAATGATATCTCCTGAAATGATTTTAGCTATTGCACCACCATCTCTTGCTTCTGGAACAACATGTATGGCTGCAGGAATTTTTCCAGAAGCTCCAGACATTCTGCCGTCAGTGATCAATGCCACATTGAATCCTCGTTTCTGAAGAATCGTTAAAGTTGGAGTAAGTTGATGAAGTTCCGGCATACCATTTTGCTTTGGTCCTTGAAAAGGCAGAATAGCAATGAAATCCTTTTCAAGTTCCCCATTTTTGAATGCTTTAATCAGATCTTCCTGTTCGTTAAACACGATAGCCGGTGCTGTGATAACTCTGTTTTCGATTGATACGGCAGACACTTTGATTACTGCCCTTCCAATGTTCCCTTTTAATAAGCGAATACCACCATCTTTTTGAAAAGGATCATTTGTTGAACGCAATATAGAATCATTCAGCGAAAGGGGCGATCCTTCGTCCCAATAAAGACAACCATCTTTGATTTTTGGCTCTTTTGTAAATCGTGATAAACCAAATCCTAATATTGTATGCACATCTTCATGAAGTAAGCCCTTTTCTAATAAAGTACGGATTACAAAGCTCATACCTCCTGCAGCATGAAAATGGTTTACATCCGCAGCACCATTTGGATAAACTCTTGTAATTAAAGGAATAATTGCTGAAAGGTCTGAAAAATCTTCCCAATCGATTATGATTCCTGCTGCTTTGGCAATTGCAATTAAATGAATTGTATGATTTGTAGAACCGCCAGTAGCTAATAAACCGATTATGGCATTAACAATCGTCTTTTCCGATATAATTGACGCTAAACATGTGTCAAATTCTTTGTTTTTTGAAGATTCAATAATGATTCTCGTTATCTCTTCATTCAAGAGACTACGCAATTGAGTATCGGGATTAACAAAACTAGAACCAGGCAACTGAATTCCCATGATCTCTAATAACATCTGATTACTATTTGCAGTGCCATAGAAGGTACATGTACCGGGAGAATGATAAGAATCAGATTCACCCTTTAATAATTCCTCTCTTCCAATCTTTCCCTCGGCAAAATCTTGTCGAATTCTTGATTTTTCTTCATTACTAATCCCGGATTCCATTGGCCCACCGGGTACAAATACACTTGGTAAATATCCAAATTTAAGAGCGCCTATCAGCAAGCCAGGGACAATTTTATCGCAAATACCAAGGCACATAACTCCATCAAACATATTGTGGGAGAGACTAATTACTGTTGAAAGGGCAATTACATCGCGACTAAAAAGTGAAAGTTCCATGCCCGGTTGACCTTGAGTTACCCCATCGCACATGGCTGGGACGCTCCCTGCAACTTGAGCCGTTCCGTCAAATTTATTTGCATAGGCTCGTATCTTTTCAGGATAGTTTTCATAGGTTTTATGTGCAGACAGCATATCATTATAAGCCGTAACTATACCAATATTCGGAGTTGAATTTCCAGACAACTTCTCTTTTTCCAAATTATTACACCCTGCGAATGCATGCGCCAAATTGCCACAATTTAGGGATGATCGCAAGATACCCTTATCAAATTGTGCAGTCATGTTTACAAGGTATTCATTCCTAGTATCATGACTTCTGGTAATAATCCGGTCGGTTATCTGCTTAATTCGTTTATCTATCATATTAGTCTACATAATAAACTTCCATTTTGGATGATTCCAAAACAAAAGGCGTAATTGGAAACCATGAAAGTTTTGATTTTTTTAGAACTTCTAATTTTTTCGGACCTTTAATCAAAAGTAATTTTTTATCTGCCATTATGAGCATTTTTTGCCCGCAAGTTATTCTGTCGTTGGGGTAATCAGGAGCTTGAGTATTAAAAATACCTATTTCATCTGTAAGTGATGCAAAATCAGAATTTGGATCATTGGGAAATAATGAAGCAGTATGACCATCTTCTCCCATTCCTAATAAAACAACATCAACTCGCTCCTTGAATATCATATATTCATCGTTTACTAATTGAATATTATGTTGTCTATCCTCACTATCCAGAACCATACTAAAGAACTCCACTTCAATGGCATTATTCTTTAGTAATTCTCGTCTTATCATAGCTTCATTGCTGTATATGCTGGAAAGAGGCACAAATCGTTCATCAACTAAACCTATTTTAACATTTTTCCACGACAGCGATAGTTCAGACAATAATGAATAAAAATGAATAGGGGTTGATCCACCAGAGATTAAAATACGAGCGTCTCCGAATTGGTTAATAGCATTCGTAATAATGACTTGAAATTCTGCCAACAATACTGACTCTAATTCTTCTAGACTTTTAAATGTTTTTATTTTCATGACTCGAAGATGAGGTTGACCATATATGACCCGAATTTAAGATTTTATCTCCAGGTCCCCAGGAACCTGATTCGTACAAAATATTGCGTTGTGCATTTACCTTCCAAGCATTTGTCAGCGTTTCTATCCATTCCCAAGCTGCTTCGAGCTCATCCTGCCGCATAAATAGTGTTTGATCTCCCCTGATTATATCAATCATCAATCGTTCATAGGCATCTGGAAGTTTTTCCTTGAAAGTATCCATATAATCTAATTTTAACGAAATAGGTTTATATCGATATCCACCTGGACCTGGCACTTTTGTCATTTGAACCAAGGCTATTGTCTCCTCTGGTTGAAGTCGAATGATCAGCTTATTTCCTGGGATTTCCCCCTGAATTGGGAAGACATTATGCCTTACTGTTTTAAAATTAATTACAATTTCAGAATATCGCTTTGGCATCCTTTTTCCAGTTCTTAGATAAAAAGGTGTATTCTTCCATCGCCAATTATCTACAAAAACTTTCAATGCAACGAATGTTTCGGTATTAGATTCATATTTTTTTAAATCTTCCAAATATGAATTAACCTCACAATCATGAACTTTTCCTCTAGAATATTGACCTTTTACAGTATCCGTTTGTGCAGTTTCATTTGTATATCGCTTCAGACAATTCAACACTTTTACCTTTTCATTTCTTACAAAATCGGCTTGAAGTATTGAAGGCGGCTCCATTGCTATTAAACAAAGAAGCTGTAATAAATGGTTTTGAACCATGTCTAATAGTGCACCACTTTTATCATAATAATCACCTCTGTTTTCTACTCCTAAACTTTCTGCCACTGTTATCTGAACAGAGTCAATATGCTCTGAACTCCACGAATGTTCAAACAAGTGATTAGCAAAACGCAAAACCATTAAATTTTGTACAGTCTCTTTTCCTAAATAATGATCAATTCTATAAATCTGATTTTCAAGGAAGGAGTTACTTATTTGAGCGTTGATTTCTTGCGAAGTAAGAAGACTAGTTCCTAGTGGTTTTTCTATAACAACTTTACTTTTGGCATTTATCAGCTTTGACCTATTCAGTGTGTCGCATATTTCACCAAATGCAGAAGAAGGAGTAGAAAGATAAAAAATTGTTTGGTAATTAATCTTCTCTGCTAACATTGACTTCAATTCCAAGAAGTCATCTACTTTATTAGAGGGAATGTATAACGGTTTGATTTTTTGTTTGAATAATTGAAATGTTTCGTCATCTATAATTTGATTCGATTTATGAATAAATTCATAAATACTATTGATTAAACTTTCTTCAAAGTTCAATTTTCTTGAAATCGGAAATATTCTAAAATCTACATTTAATTGTCCAGCTTCAAAACGTTGATATAAAGCGGGATAAATCTTTCTTAAAGCCAAATCACCATCGCCGCCAAAAACTACAATATCAAATGGCTTGATTTTTTTAACGTTCTGATGTGATTTATCCATTTTTTGAACTTAATAAATTACTTATTGTCAAAAGTACAAAAATTCAATTAAATAATTAAATTAGCAGACAAGTTTCATGAAAATATCGAAATTATGATTTTAATTGCTGACAGCGGCTCTACAAAAAGTGATTGGGTAGCCATATCAAAAAATAGCACGATTAGATATAGTACCGTTGGTATCAATCCTTATTTTCATGATGAGGAATTTGTTTTATCTGCAATAAAGGATAACCAATCCTTATATTCTATTGGCTCCCAGATTGAAGAAGTTTATTTTTACGGAGCTGGTTGCTCTTCCGAAAAATTAAATTCTATCGTATTAAGGGGTTTACAAAAAGTTTTTACACACGCTGAAATTCATGTTGATCACGACCTTAGCGCCTGTGCTTTAGCGACCTATCAAGGAGAACCAGGAATTTCTTGTATAATTGGAACAGGTTCTAATTCATGTTTTTATGATGGGACTAACATCTTTGAGAGTATCCCTGCGTTAGGTTATATTCTTGGTGATGAAGGCAGTGGTGCGTATTTTGGGAAAAAACTTTTAGCCGAATTCTTGTACAATAAACTTCCTGAAAACATTCATTTTTCTCTCCAAAATGATTTAGGGCTGGACAAGGAGAAAATTATTTCAAACGTATACATGAAGCCCGGAGCAAATGTCTATTTAGCATCTTTTATGCCTTTTATTTTTAGTCATTTTGATGACAAATATATTTCAAATATGATACTTGAAGGGTTTAAATCTTTCATCGATACACATGTCAGATGCTATCAAGATTACGCTAACTATAAAGTTCATTTTATTGGTTCCATTGCTTGTTTATTTCAAAAAGAACTTGATCAAGCTTGCCAGTT
This sequence comes from Crocinitomicaceae bacterium, assembly GCA_044233275.1. GTDB lineage: Bacteria > Bacteroidota > Bacteroidia > Flavobacteriales_D > Crocinitomicaceae > M0103. The sequence goes on from JBIIKG010000010.1 coordinate 9,557, forward strand.
TTACAATGTAACATTAGGACAAGTGATTAAAAAACCAATTGATGGATTGGCAGATTATCACATGAAAATGGAATTAGTTAAAATTGAAAATAATGAAAGAATTAATTGATAATTTCAGCAAACAGTTATTTGAAGCAGTTGAAATTGCTTTGAAACAAGATTTTATCAATGAACGAAGTACAATTAAAAATGTTGTTTTTACTGGTATGGGAGGTTCTGGAATTGGGTCAAAAATTGTTGCTCAATGGATAGAAAAGGAAATTAAAGTACCAATTACCTTTGTTCAGAATTATGAAATACCTTCTTGCATAAGCAGAGATACACTAGTAATAGCGACATCATATTCTGGGAATACGGAAGAGATTAAATTAAAAGCTCAAGAAATTATCAAAGTCATAAATCATACTAATCCTGTAATATATGCTGAATACCCCTATGAAAGTGTTGCTATTAGAGGGAAACAACAAATTAATGAAAACGGGAAATATCTGTGTCGCTATCATACAATTCCAGAAATGAACCATAACGAGTTATTAGGATGGGGATCTGGTAATGAAAATCATTCAGCGATATTTTTATACAATAGTGATATGAACTCGAGTAACCTAAAACGATTTGAACTAACACAAAAAATAATTGAGAAACAAACAACAAATGTGATTGCTATTCATTCACGAGGTAACAATCAAATTGAAGAGAGCATCTATTTTATTCACTTGCTCGATTGGACTTCATACTATTTAGGAATTGAAAAAATAAATTTTCTAAAAAAGGAACTTGCACTTAAAAAGTAATGCACAAATTATAAACTGAATGGACATTAATCTATTAAAATGTTCTAATTTGAGAGCTTCAAACAACTAAAAATTCGTAATTATCTTATCACTTTAATTAATACTCAGATGACAAAGCTACTTTTCAACCTCTTTTTAATCGGATTATTTCTTTCCTTTTCGTATTCGAATCTGCTATTTGCACAAGATTTTAATAAGAAACTTGACCAAACTGTAGAGAATCAGATTTCTGAAATCATGGCTAAGATGTCGAAAGAGGAAAAGATTGGGCAAACATGTCAGATTACGCTTGATGCACTCTTAAAAACGGATACAAATGGTAAAAATCTTTACCCATATGTTTTGGATGAACAAAAACTGAAAGATGCCTTTCTTACTTACAAAGTAGGTTCAATATTAAATGTTAGTTCGCATACTTTAACCTTAGATGAATGGCATAAAATATTACCAGAAATACACAGTTTTTATAAAAAATCAAAGACTTGCGCTCCAATTATCTACGGAATTGATGCAATTCATGGGGTTAACTATACTGTGGGTGCGACATTATTCCCTCAAGAAATTGGATTGGCAGCTTCATGGAATCCGGATTTAGCAAAACAATTTGGTGAAATAACTTCCTACGAAATGCGCGCATCAGGTATACCTTGGAATTTCTCACCTGTGCTAGATGTTGCTCGCCAACCATTATGGTCCCGTTATTTTGAGACATTGGGAGAAGATCCATTTTTAGCAGCTGAAATGGGTACGGCTTTAGTCTTGGGATATCAAGGTGAAAACGAAATCGATTGTTACCATGGAGCTGCATGTTTAAAGCATTTCGTTGGATATAGTCAACCACAATCTGGTCGTGATCGTACTCCAGCATGGATTCCAGAAAAATACATGCAAGAATTATTTCTCCCTCCGTTTAAAAAAGCAGTTGAAAATGGGGCCATGACGCTAATGATAAATAGTGGAGATGTTAATGGAATTCCCGGTCATGCAAACTTTCATTTACTCACTGAAACGTTAAAAAATGAATGGGGATTTAAGGGGTTTACGGTTTCCGATTGGGAAGATTTTACCATGCTTGAGACGGTTCATAAAATAGCTGAGGATGAGGCTTCTGCAATTGTAAAAGCGTTTAACGCTGGGGTAGATATGAGTATGGTGCCTAACAATCCAAATTATAAAAAATACTGTGAACTAATGCTTTCAGCATTAAATGATGGTAAGATTTCAGATGAGCGATTAAATGATGCTGTTAGACGCATACTCCGTGTTAAAATTGCATTGGGTTTATTCGAAAAAGACATGCATCAAGCAAAATCTTATCCCGATTTCGGTTCTGAAAAATTTAAATTGAAAGCACTAGAAAGTGCACAAGAATCAATTACTCTTTTAAAAAATGACTCGAACATTTTACCATTGAAAGCTGATCGTAAAGTTTTAGTTGCTGGACCAACTGCCAATAATATGATTTTCTTGAATGGAGCTTGGACTCATACTTGGCAAGGAGTAGATACAAATTTTAATACAAAAAACACAAATACAATTTATGAGGCAATTCAGCAAAAAGTTGGAAAAGAAAATTGCTTTTATTCACAGGGCGCTGAGTTGTACTTTGACAATAATTTCGAAACAAGTAGATTATTAGATACAATAGATTTTAAAAACAAAGCTTTAATGGCTGATGTTATTGTTTTATGTCTCGGAGAACTTCCTCAAACAGAAAAACCGGGAGATATACGTTCCTTAAATCTGAATGAAGCACAATTGGATTTGGCAAATTATGCATATACATTTAACAAGCCTGTAATCTTGATTCTAAACGAGGCACGACCACGAATCATTCATTCGATTGTTGGTGAAGCAGCTGCAATTGTTCAAACATATTTACCAGGAGATTATGGAGCTGACGCATTAACTCAACTACTTTTTGGAGAAATTAATCCATCGGGTAAACTTCCATATACATATCCAAAATATGATGGAGTTATTGAGTTCTATGATCATCCAAAGAGTGTTGATAGGTCCAAATCAAATGATTTTAATGCTTTCGATCCAGAGTGGCAGTTTGGCTTTGGGTTAAGCTATTCTACCTTCGTTTACTCCAATTTAACCCTTGATAAGCTAGAAATGAGTCCAACTGATACCTTGAAAATACAAGTTACAGTGCATAATTCAAGCAATTTACCTGGTAAAGAGGTTGTCCAATTATATGTTTCAGACGATGTTGCAAGTTTGGTCCCAGCAGGAAAAAAACTAAGAGGTTTCAAGAAAATAAATATCTCAGCAAACACATCTGAAACAATAGATTTCTTTATTTCAATTGAAGACCTTAAGTTTGCAGACCAAAATGGTAATTGGAAGCACGAGCAGGGAACTTTTACACTGCAAATTGGCGATTTAAGGAAAACAATCAGATTAAACTAATACGCATGTATAAGATAGAACTTACAAATTTCTTTACCTATTCATTTTCAATTGACTGTCTTATTTTCGGTTACCAGCAAGGTAAAATTCACGTTTTACTCATCAAACGATCTATTGAGCCCTATGAAAATATGTGGGCTATTCCAGGTGATTTAGTTTATCCCGATGAAGATCTTCCGATGGCAGCAGAGCGCATTCTACATGATTTAACATCTTTGAAAAATGTTGATCTACATCAAGCACAAACCTTTGGCCATCCGCACAGACATCCACAAGGTCGCGTAATTACCAATGCCTATTTCGCATTAATCCGTATTGAAGATTCTCAAGTCGAAGCTTCTTCATGGGCGGAAGAGGTGCGATGGTTTCCTATTAAAGATGTTCCAGAATTGGCATTCGATCATAATCTGATTTTAAATTCTACTTATGACTTATTGAAACAAAAGTTGACCGTTGAACCCGTTTGTTTTGATCTTCTTCCAGAAAGATTTACCTTAAATGAATTTCAACAATTGTATGAATTTGCTTTCGAAACAGAAATGGACAAGGCTAATTTTAGAAAAAAAATTAAACACATACCTTTCATTGCGCATGATGAAAAACAACAAAATGTGAAACACAGACCTGCCAAGTTGTTTTCATTTGAAAGAATTAAATACAAGCGCATGTTAAAAGAGGAAGGTTATCAATTTAGAATGTAGCGAACAATTTTAGGTTTTATCTGTTTGAATAAAAATAAATGCCCTTATTGTATATTTTACAATAATTTAATTTATATTAGCTAAACAATTTACAACTTAAAATTAAAAACTATGATTCTTAAAAGATTACACAATTTAAAAAGCTCTTTGCTTCTCATGATTGGATGTTGTGCTTTTGGAGGTTCTTTCGCACAAGATTTAATTATCACAACTGAAGTTTGTACATCTGCAAACGAAGTTCGTCTAACAGGTCCTTTTTGGCAATGGAATCCTGTTGGAGGCCCAGTAGCGGTTAACAATGGAAACGGTACATGGACATTTACCTTGGCGCCTGCTCCAACTGCCGATATGGAATATTTGCTTATTGTTGACGGTGTTCAGGAAAATCTAATTAGCGCTATGCAGAATAGTGGAACATGTGCTCCAGTTACAGATTATTCAACATATGCAAATCGTAAGTGGTTAACAACAGATCCACTAACAATTTCGAATACATACGGACAATGTACGGCATGTAACAACCTATTGATTAATGTTGATGTATGTTCAGCAACTACACCGACATCTGTAAGAATGACGGGGCCTTTCTGGAATTGGGATCCAACCGGCGGTCCTATTGGAAGTGTTAATCCAGATGGAACATATACGTTCTATTTAAATCCTGCTCCAACTGTTGATATGGAATATTTAGTTATCGTAGATGCAGTGCAGGAGAATTTAATTTCTGATATGCAAAATGGAGGTTCATGTGCACCAGTTACAAATTATTCTACCTACGCAAATAGAAAGTGGGTAGTTGGTTCAGGTGATGTGTCAATTAACTACGACCGTTGTGTTCCTTGTGAATATCCAGATTTGGTGATTACAACTGAAATCTGTGACACAGCCGATCAAGTGAATTTAACCGGGCCAATTTGGGGATGGAATCCAGCTTTTGGTCCTCAAGCAGTTGATAATGGTGATGGAACATGGACATTTACCATTTCACCTGCTCCTAAAGATACTTTAGAATACCTTTTAGTTAAAGATGGTGTTATGGAAAATCTTATTTCTGACATGGTCAATGGAGGAGGATGTGCACCAATTACAGATTATTCATCATATGCGAATCGTCAATGGATTATTGGTCAAGGAGCTATTTCTAACACCTATGATAAATGCGGTCCATGTGGATTAGGATTTGAAGAATTTAGCCTAATGGATGTGGCGATTTTTCCAAATCCAACAAATGAGATGATCACGTTAACTAGCTCAAAAGCTATTGAAAAAATTGAAATTTATTCAATGGTTGGTGAACTAGTTCTTTCAACTGAAACAAACAATTTTGTGGTTGAACTAGATGTAAAATCGCTAGAAACTGGTTTATATACTGTTAACGTTCTTGGAGCGAACGGTACACAAACTGCACGAATAGTGAAAAATTAATTCATAAATAATTACCCTTAGGAGGGCGTATGCCCTCCTTTTTTTTACTCAAAAAATGAAAATACTTGGATTTATTGTTGCAGGTTTACTATTTAGTTTTCACTCTTCAGCTCAATGGGTAATGATATGGAACGACGAGTTTGATAATTCAACCTTGGACAATACGAAATGGATTAATGATGTTGGAGGTAATGGATGGGGGAATAACGAAGCACAATATTATACGGCGGGAAATGCAAACCTAACGGTTGCCAATGGTGAAGCTAAATTTACGGCAAAAGATGAACAGTTAGGCACGAATGAATATACATCAGCGAAAATAATTTCAAAAAATCTATTTGATATTCAATACGGTAAAATTGAAGGACGAATGAAAATCCCTATGGGCAAAGGTTTGTGGCCTGCTTTCTGGATGTTAGGAAGTAACATAGACGCTGTTAGTTGGCCACAATGTGGTGAAATTGATATTATGGAACATATCAACAATGAAACAAAAGTACATGGCACAGCTCATTGGAATAATGTAAATCACCAATATCTAGGTGGAATAATCAATAACGACCCAACTGTATTTCATACTTACTCAATTACATGGGATTCTCTTGCAATTAAATGGTACATGGATGGTCAATTGTATTATTTATTGAACATTCAAAACAACGTAAATGGAACAGAAGAATTTCATGAAAAGTTCTATTTGATTTTAAACTTAGCTGTTGGAGGAAATTGGCCCGGCTACCCAGATGGAACAACCGTGTTTCCTGCTGACTTTGTAGTAGATTACGTTCGCGTATACAAAGATCAAGCGGAATTAACAGTTAATGAATTACAATACAATGCTATCAATGTGTATCCAAATCCAACAGATGGACTATTAACGATTGAAGGATTAACAGAAGAAACATCATTGAACTATACAATTTATTCAATAGATGGAGATCTCTTAGAACAAAATAGTATGGACTTTTCAAAAACAATTGACATCAATCAATTAGCTAGTGGAATGTATGTTCTACAGTTGAATTTTCCTGATGGTTTTTCAAAACGAATTTCAATAACAAAAAAATAGTGGTCAATTGACCACTATTTTTATTTTAATTCCATTCTTCCCCATTTGCTTGGATTCATATGAAACCCTTCCCCTGAAACACTGTTCCAGCGGTCTTGCTGTTTTCGCGTTCCGCCTTCTCCTCCTAAATCTACAGCAAATTCAAAACCATAAGTTTCTCCTTGTTCCAAGGTGCGTTTATATAATTGATTAAACGGAATTGCCATTTCAATTATATATCCATTCGACTCAGAAGTGATTTTATACTTTATAGCTCCAATTTCCTCGTTTCTCTTAAAATCCCAACAATAGGAATTTACACCACAGTTTATACCTATATGTTGATCACTTAATAAGTAATAACTACGTTTACCGTCGGCATCCGAATTAGTTGAAAATGCTAGTTCTATTGCATCGCCTTTCCACAATTCACCACCTTTCAATTTATTATCACTACCGTCAGCATCAAGTATATAAGCAGCAGCAAACAATGTGTCTTTTGAATAGAGCAAAGCCAATTTGTGCCCCGCATCTAGTTCAGTAAAGATTGTATTTTTCCAATCACTCAAATTACCATCTATTTGAACCATCGACAAAACAGGCATAACAGCTATTTCTTCTTTTAGCTTTCTTGAAAATGGAACCAATTGAATGGAATTTATATCGACTACACCTTCAGAAAATAACTGAATAATCAATTGTTTCACATTAAACAAATCGAAATCATTTTCTTCAAATGGAAAGAGCGTCAAAGGTATTTCCACTTTCGTCCATTCATTTCCAATTTCTTTCGCTAACAAAAATGATTTATTGTAGCCCAACCACGCTTGATTCCCTGAATAATCTTCAAAACCAAATGCCCATGGAATGTTCGTAAATGGTTTCCCTGTTGAACGCACCATTAATTGAATAGCCAATGTATCGCGAACTGAAGCCATATCTTTGCCTGTCCACATATCCCATCCATAGCCCATTCCTACCCACTCACAACCGTCCTGGTCTTTATTCCATTTAACTTGTAAAAATGTATCTTTCACATCTGTTTTTAACGTCAAACCAATGCAGTTTATGTTCTTTGTTGACCAAACTTCTTCGGTTAATTCATTGTCAAAAATTTCCAATTGATCAAATCCTTTGATTGAATATTTCTGCGCTGCACTTTCATCATACAATGACAGTGGCTTAAATAATTTACGTTTTTTTACAACCGTTACATCAGGCAATTGAAGAACTTTGCGTATCGAATCCTGACCAAAAGTTATCGAAGAAATTAAAAGAAAACAGATAAAAAATAACTTCATAGATTAAGGATTCAAAGGTGCATTTTCAGTAAAAATCATGTAATCTAATTTAGCTTTTGCGAATCCTGAATTCGGATTGGCCAAGTGGAGCATATTAATTGCTCTAATTTTATTCGACTGATGTGTTCCTTCACCATTTGGAGCGGCCGGTGAACCATTCACTAAACAAGGAATATCGCTGTATTTAATACTTACCATTTTCCAACCGACCCAATCCACTGTTACTTGAAGTGAATACATGTCTTCTGAAGCAGCGGTAAATGATCCATCACCATTTTCATCTTCTTCAAATTGAAATAGCACCAAACTATTGGTTAATCCTGGTTCTCCATACATCATAACATTAAAATATACGTTGTTTGGATTTGAAGACAAGGGAAAAGTTGATGCTCCATAAGCACTCGCATTAAAATTTACCAAGCCAATTAACCAATCCCAATCCACTATTCCTGCCATGTTGTAATATGAATTACCTTCAGGAGCTGAAACATCCGATTTAATTTGAAAGTCCATGTCTGCTCCTGCCTGTACAAAGGAAGTCCAACCACCATTGAATCCTGATTCAAAATCTGAAATCAAAAATCCTGTATTTATTTTAGGTGCCAATACCTTCACATAAACCGTCAATGTATCAGGCTCATTCGTGAATGTTAAATCGACCTTACACATTTCAGCCTTGAAGATTGGTAAGTTTGTAGTGTTTCCAGTCCACACACTTTGAGATAACTCAATTGAACTACTTAAACCAGTCATTTCTTTTACTGCTCCACTTGTTTGTCCAGTAATCGTAATTTTCCATGCGCTCGTTTTGGACAACTCAGCCGTAAAATAAACACTTTCACCCGCAGCAAAATCAACTGAATCTTGACTTGCTTGTAATCCATTAATGATCACAAATGCACCATTTAAGTCTGTTAAAGATGGACCATCAAATTTGTTTGATTCTTCCTTTCGACAAGCAACGAAACCTAATCCAAGAACTATTAAAAAGATATAATTTTTCATAACTTAAAATTTCATAATGTAATAAATATAAAACTGATTGTATCGATAAGAACTCACTGAACTGAAGGAATTCGTATTGCTTTCATAAATTGCTGCAAGATAAATTGACGGAGTGAAATTGTATTTCAACCCTCCTGCTAAACATAATTCTTCACCACTGATGTTCATTGCTGTATAGTTGATGATTTCACCTTCAGCGTTTCGAACTGGCATCGATTCATTTCCTTTGCTTTTGAAATAATAACTATTCGCTAATAAATACAAGTCATCCACCAATTCCATTTCTAAACCTAAATTCAAAGTGGTCGATTTCAAGGAAATTTGTTCATAGGATAAGTCACTTGTTCTTTTAGTATCTTGGAACGCATATCCAACAGTTAATTTTTGCTCTTTTTTCCAGTTGAAGAATTTTGAGAAATTGAATTCCAAGTTAGCATTCACCGAATTAAAGTTTCGCAAGTTTGTTGTTCCTTGTCCGCGCACTTCACCTAATCGATAATAGTTCGATTCAAATTTGATGCTTTCTTTTTTCGTTGCGTATTTCAACCCAGCAAATAAACCTCTGCGATTGAATGTTGCAATCCCATAAGGCAAAGCATTATTTACGGCAGGATTATAAGCCATGATTCCAGTTGTAATTGAATTTGAATAAAGTGTTGGATCATTGTATAAATCATAATTTGACAATGGTCGAATGATTTGATCATTTGTATAACGTTCGTAGAAATTATTAAGTTGGTTAAAATCAACACGCTTACTTTGTGCTCCAAAACTTCTGAAATCTGCACCATTGTCCATGTAACCAACATGTGCTTTTAAACCTGATTTTTTATGCTGATAATTTGCTTGAACATTGATGAAATAATCGTTCAAACCGCCTGTTGTGTCTAAACTAAGAGCACTCGACGAAATTCCAGATTCACCGCTGAAGCCAAAAATGTGCTTTTTCATATCAAGCGTAGCTTTATAGCTAACTGAACTGACATTGTTACGATACGCATTCTCATTCAAGGCCGTATTTTTTAAGTCGAAAATACTCACATGGTTAAACCCAAGTGTAAGGTATTTACTTTGGGTGAAAATCACATTTCCACCACCATACAATCGCTCTAGAATATTTCCCAAATTACTTGGGTTCAATCGCGTAATGAATGAATTCACCTTGATTTCATCTACTACTTTCGGGAATTGAAGTGCAAAATCAATTGCTGCTCCTTGCTGGCGCCAAGTATTGTTTTTATAAAACGACTCGTAGTTCAGTACTTCTTCTTTTATCTTTAAAACGGAACTAGATTGCACCAATAAATCAGCATTGTGATTGTAAAAAGTATACGGTGTCAATTTGTAATCGATGTTTCCAATTTGATAGCGCAAGGCATTCTTTACAACTCCTTTTACATAGAGTTGACGAACATCGAACGTTACACCACTTCCCCAAAATCCACCAAATGCATTTTTAATACGCACCATTCCAAGTATCTCAGTTGATGCATTCGGATTTATTTTAAAGCCTAAATCGATCAATGCATATCCACCAGCATTTTTACGACTTGTTACTGTGTCATCTTGATCTGAACTAAAATCTGCATTCGAAATGATGGAACGCGCTCCTCCAACAAATTGCACTTTTTTATCCTCTTGCGAAAAAGAAGAAAATGCTAAAATCGTTAGAAAGAATGTTAAAATATATTTCATATTAAAAGTAGATTTTTAGTTCAACTGTTGTTTCTGTCCCCTTGTAATGATCGAGTGTAAAACTGCGGTCTTGGTAGTTCATCCAACGATGTTTAATGTATAAACCTGTGTTTTTTGCCAATTGCAAATCAAGTCCAATTGCATAGGAAAACCCTTCTTGATTTTTCGCTTTGTTCGTAACAACATCTAAAACAGTTTGATTATTTGCTACAATGCGATCATAACCAAAATAATTAGATACAATAACCTTCGGGAACAGCAAATAATAAAACTCTAACTGATTGTTGTAGGATTGCAAATAAGCTGCTTGTGAATACTTTGGTAAAGACGAAAATTTCGATTGTACGCTATGCATACCGCCTAGGTAAAAAACCAACATATCTTTACCAAATAATTTAAACTCCGTTTTGTAACTTATTTCTAATGAATTGAATCCTTTCGCGGTGATGGAATCTGTAATTTGTACCGTTTCATAAACACCTCGATAGATTTTGTTTAAGTTTCCATAAGGACCAACGCCTGCTGGAAAGCCCCAACGCCAAAATCTGGACATTGCTAAATTATTCGCTGAATGTCCGTAAGTGATTTTATCGGACAAAGCGACTAATTCACTTGCTGCACTATAGCCGATGGTTAACTTGTGTTTTTTAAACGCCATGTCCATGTTTAAGATCAAACCGCGACGATTGTTTGTCATTTGACCAATCGATACAAGTGAACTCGCAAATGGAATTAAGGAAGTTTGACTGCCTGGAGTTTCTTCTCCTGTAAAATTGTCATTAAATTCTTGAATTGATGAATTCCAGAACACACCATTGTTGTTTATGACATTTGGACTAATTTGGAAATAGCGCACTTCGAGTGGGAAATGTGTCCACTCTTTCGAAAACTGGAGTTTTAAATCCACTGCTTCACCCCATTTTCCTGTTGCTGTTGGACTAAAATAATTTCCAGTTCCAACTTCTCCCAACAACTGCATTTCTTTCCAAATGAGTTTAAATTCAGTTGTCACTAAATTATATCCCAATGCCAAACGCGCCAAACTATCCGTATACGTTTTACTTGAAATCGTATTGACACTCACAAAATTATTTCTGAACTCTTTTTTGATTTTCCCAGCCATTAATGCATTTGGAGTTGGCAAAGCACCACCATTAAATTGCGATTTCCCATACATATAGGCGAACGAAAATTGCTTTGGCAAACGCACTCCATCAAGAATAAACCCTTGAAACGCTTGTTGTCCCCATCGTGTATCTTGGGTTAGCGCTCCATCCGAATAAAACTTGTGGTAACGATCGTATACGGTTTTCATCGCAGGATCCCAAGGATTGCGCTCAAAAACACTGAAACGGTTGTAACCTGTATTTGAAGCAAAAGTAAATGGACTAATCGTGTACCAATGAATTCCACCTGTTTTCACACTGAAGGTTCCATATTTTGTTGAATGGGTCCCCGTTAGATTTACTCCCAAATTTAAGCCTTTCACATAATCCGTTTGACTTCCAGACATCGGTGTCCACAAATAGAAATCTGTTGAAAAGGAAGTTGTTTTACTCGGTCGACCACCAATTGTTAACATCAACTGAGGAATATTACTATCATCTCCGAGAAAGACACGGTTTTTCACAGCTCCAAATTCGGGATATTGATCTTTCATTTGCGTGTAACATCCTAAAAAACGGTAATATCCTGAAACAGTAATAGTATTCATTACCGCATCCATTTTCTTTGGAAAAAGCCCACTATTCTTCGGTTCAAACGCTGAAGAATCTACCAATTGTGCTTTTAAACTCAACGAAATGAATCCAAGAACAATGAAAATGAAATAATTTAACTTATTCTTCATCGAAAGATTTTAATGTTTGTTCTTTAAAATGAATTCGTTCATTTTCATTTCCTGGTTCCACGTAAAATGGAATGTTCATATAAGCCAATTTTTCACCATCGCTTATCCGAACAAATAAACGATAACGTCCTTCTTTTACTGGAGCTTTTAAATTTACCTTTTCTTGGTTCTTTCCTTTCAATCGACCATTGATTAAAGGCGGTTTCATTTCAGCGTCACCTCCAGATTTTAAATCAGTACTTTCTGGGTAAAGCTCCCATGAATAACTTAATTTATCTTGATTCAAATCTTTTGCAAAAACACGAAATGAATGGATTGAATTTGAAGCAACTATGCAATTTGCCACTAATTTATGATTATCAATCAGCATTGAATCAACGCGTGGTGAACGATTTTTAGGATACGCTCCAGACCAACAAAACGTTAATTCATCAATTGCTTCAGTTGGAATACCATTTTCGTTAAAAAGTCCGTACCAAGTGCTTGTATATTCTTGTTTTTGTCCCCATAAAAAAGCAAAAGAACCAATGCATTGAGCACTGTCCGCAGCGATACAGGTTTGATATCGTTTCAAGTAAACTGCGGCCTTTTCTGTACTCGTTTGCTCGATCGACATTCCCCAAATTGTTTTCGGAGATTCCCAGTGACCGTTTGGTCCCCACTCAGTGATCATGTAAGCACCTGTATAGTTTCCATTCGTCAAAACACCTTTTACTGATTCGATATCTCCATAGGTATTAATTCCATAAATATCGATTTCTGTTAACACCGTTTGAACAAAATTCAGTTTCTCAGCATTTGTGCCAGCTGTAACAGTTGATGTCGGATGATTTTTATCCTCTTCGTGAACCATTTTAGCAATGTCGTTGACAGCAGCCCACACTTTTGTATTCGAATATTCTAATTCGTACTCATTTCCAACTCCCCACATTAACAAGGCTGGATGATCTTTGTATTTACGAACAGCGATCCGAAATCCTTCTAATTGATTCTGAATTTTTTCTGGATCGTTGTAATCAAATCCATGGCGCTCGTGTTGAACCCAAAGTCCAAGCATTACTTTTAAACCTTTCTTTTCTGCCTGATCAAGAATAGTTTGAGCGTTTTCGATTCCCCACGTGCGAATTGTATTTCCTCCACAAGCTATAACGGCATCCATTTGCACCGTTCCACCGGCACCTCTAATATAAAACGGCTCATTATTTACGCGCAATTGCCACTTATTACTTTCTTTCGTAATCGTAACTTTTCGGACTTGCGAATACAAATTGCAAGGTACTAACCAGAAAACAGAAAAAAGGACAAACAAGAAAGCTTTAATCATGCGACCCGTTTTATTGAGGATTTAAACTAATTGTAATATTAACTTATTGTAATTTGTACAATATTAAAATTTATTTTTAATTTTCGCAACTTAAACTGCACAATTGCTCAATTTTCGTTGAGTCAAAATTTGGATGAGAATTCCTATAAATATACAGAAGAACAGTTATATAATAAAATGGTTTAATCTAAAAGGAAAAACATGTCAAACGAACAACAACCAACAACGAATTACAATGCTTTGGCAACACTTTCAAGTGTATTCTTTTTCTGGGGATTTATTGCAGCTGGAAATAGTGTTTTTATTCCATTTTGTAAGAATTACTTTCATCTAGATCAATTTCAAAGTCAATTAATTGATTTTGCATTTTATTTGGCGTATTATCTAGGAGCTCTGTTACTGTTCATTCTAAGCTCAGCATTTGGTAAAGATTATGTCGCGCGATGGGGCTACAAAAAGAGCATTGTTTACGGATTGTTGTTTTCAGCGTTCGGTTCTGCCACAATGATTGTTTCCGTATATGCCAATTTATTCCCAGGAATGTTGCTCGGATTATTCATTGTCGCTTTAGGTTTTTCGTTGCAACAAACATCAGCTAATCCATTTATGATTTTGATTGGAGACGAGCGCACCGGAGGAAATCGTATCAGTTTTGGCGGAGCAATCAATAGCCTTGGAACGACTATCGGACCTTTGATTGTTGCTTTGGCTTTATTTGGAACTTCAGCGGCAATCAGTGATGATATGATCAAATCCTTATCATTGACAAAAGTGATTATTCTTTATGCTTGCGTGGGGATGTTGTTCGTTGGAGTTTCGGCATTATTTGCCCTATCTAAAAATCTTCCGGATGGAAAGTTAGTTGAAGAAACAGCAAGTGAGCCTATTGAAAAATCGCCAAAAGCTATGTTAACATTGTTGGTTATGACCTTCTTTCTAGTAATTTGTTTCATTCCAGTTTTCAGCAGTTACAAAAGCGAATCAGCCATTAAAATAACACAATTAGAACAAGAATGTGATTCAATCGCGAAAATCGATACCTTATTTGACGCGACGAAGAAAAATTCAACTGAAATTACTTTAAATCACCAAGAATATAAACACGAAATCACGGAAATCAAAGCCGGTATTCAGTTATTGAAAGAGCCTTTAGAAAAGAATCGTTTAATGTGGTTGTGCGTCGGTTTGTTGGTAATTCTTGCAGGTATTTTCTTTGCATTTTTTCGCGGTAGTAAACAGCAAATAGGTTGGGGAGCAATGCGTTATCCTCAATTATCCTTGGGAATGCTCGCTATTTTTGTTTATGTTGGTGTTGAGGTTGCAGTAGGCAGTAATTTGGGTGAATTATTAAAACAAAAGACATTTGGATCACACAGTTCTTCACAAATAGCACCATATATTGCAATGTTTTGGGGAAGCTTAATGATTGGACGTTGGTCTGGAGCCATCAATGCGTTTGATTTGTCTGAAAAAATGAAACTGCGCTTAAAAATCATCGTTCCAATTGCAGCATTTGGACTTGTACTCGGGCTTACATGGATTGCAGGTTATTCAATTGAAGCCTTGTATTGGTACCTTGCATGTGTTATTATTCAATTAATCGCATTTATTGTGACAAACGATAAACCTGCGTTAACATTGAGTGTTTTTGGAATTTTAGGTGTTTTAGCCATCTTCATTGGCGTCAACACAACAGGAACAATTGCGATTTACTCATTTTTATCGTGTGGATTGTTCTGTTCGATCATGTGGCCATCCATTTTCTCACTTTCATTGGCCGGACTAGGAAAATATCAAGCCCAAGGTTCTGCTTTTCTTGTAATGATGATTTTAGGTGGTGCGATCATTCCACCAATTCAAGGAAAATTGTCGGATGTATTGGGAATTCAATTTTCTTTTATAATCGGTGGATTCTGCTTTTTGTACTTGACAATTTTTGCTTTTCTTGTTGGTCGAATTTTACGGAAGCAAGGGGTGTCATTGGATGATGCTGGAACACAGTCACATTGAGGAAATGATGATTTAATGATTTGATATGGGTTAAGGAAAATGAGGCATTATTTCCTTGATTGAAATCTATTTTCTAAATATATTCACAAAAAAAACGTGCATTTAGTTATTGAATCTGCCTGAGATGAAAAAAAATTTCATTTGCATGGAAATTAATCATGTGTTCGTTAAATAAATATAGAAATCTTACATGAAATTGACTAAATCAGAAATTGGATTAATAATGACACTTTTGACACTGTCTTTTATTGGCTTCATAATAAAACTGCCTTCTGTCTTTAGACATCATGACAGTGAGTTACATTTTCTATTTTACTTACTAACTGCCATCTTTTTCTATTTTATTTTTGGCAAGAATAGAATGTCTAACCACATTGTGATTTTCTTTTTATTACTGATTTTTGGCATTGGAATCGAGGTAATGCAAGAATTGTCCAATCATCTATTGCCTAAGAA
The DNA here is from genome assembly GCA_044233275.1 of Crocinitomicaceae bacterium. Taxonomy (GTDB): domain Bacteria; phylum Bacteroidota; class Bacteroidia; order Flavobacteriales_D; family Crocinitomicaceae; genus M0103. Next base: position 25,583 of record JBIIKG010000010.1, read on the forward strand.
AATTCACGGGAAATTTGATCCGAAAGATGTTTTTTATAATCTGCTTGGACTTGTTGCGGCAACAGTTTTTTGGGGAGTTTCTTTACTGGTAAAAAAGATGATAAACACTATAGAAAATGAAAACAAGAATTAATCCCAAAACTGGCAGAGAAGAATTATGGGTTCAACCCGAAGGCCTGCCAGGTATTTGGATGACAAGAGGCTTTTGCGACCGCTGTCACCCGTTCAATAAATGCATGGGGTTTTTGGAATTGACTGATGCAGAATGGAAAAACGTGGAGGACTTGATTCGTGAAACAAACGACCTAGTGAACTTAGAAAAAAATCCAAATATTCCCAAGTTAAAAAAGTGCTCTAGCTAAATTCACTGCACAAAGAACCAGTTTTATAACTTCAAAGTTGTATTGGAAATTTCTACGCATCCTTCCTCTAAAAGCTTGATATTACAGACCACTTGCCCGCTTTTTTTGTCGAAGCTTGTCGGACAAACTATGTATTTATGCTTATAGCTTACTCATAGCAATAATGTAATTTGATATCTATCTAATGTTGCCAAGCAGCTACCAGAATAATTAGTAGTTGATTTGTTTCAGAAACAAAAAAAACATAAATATGAAAACAATTAGTATTACTGCTATTACCTTAATGTTCGCATTAAACACTTATGCTTCGAACATTAAAAAAGAAAAAGTTCAAGACTTGAAAATTGAATACACAAAAACGGATGTTTCCTGTTTTGGAAAAACGGATGGAAAAATTGAAATCGATGTTACAGGAGGAATTTTACCCTACATTATTGTTTGGGATAACGGTCTTTCTTCGCTTGAATTAAACGATTTAAGAAGCGGTGACTATTCAGTAAAAGTGTGTGATGCTAGAGGAAAAGAAACGATTGCATTTATCAAAATTGAATCTCCTTCTCCTTTACAATTATCGATGAATAGCAATCAAGAAACGTTTATTGATGGATTGAGCGGTGTAATGAATGCGAAGATTACTGGTGGAACACCTTGGGACATTGAGAATACTGATTTTTACTTTATTCGATTAAACGACCAAGCCAATTTTGATAATCCAACTGCTCTAAAGGATGGAGAATACGAATTCTCAGTTGAAGATGCGAATAAATGTGTTTTAGTAAAAAGAGTTAATATTGATTTCTCTCTTTTATCTTCTAAAGATGAAAATTCTGAAATAGAAACATCTTTTAATAAGACTCTTCATATTACCATTTTGGACAACCCACTTTACATTCCTTCGCAAGATTTAAATACTGCAAGCATGTAATTAAGCAACTACATAAACAAAAAAGGAGACCGTGGTCTCCTTTTTTGTTTATTAACGAATCAAGTTCACATGACCTACGACCATTTTTCGCTCATCGCTGGCATTGGTTTTAAATTCTATTTTCCACGTATATGTTCCGTCTTGACACATTTCAATTTCTCCATTAGAACCATAAGTACCATTCCATCCAATTGCTGCATTGCGCGATTCAAATATAATTTCTCCCCATCGGTTAAAAATTAACAAGGTATAATCATACGGGTCAAATCCTGCAGTAAATACAGGTTGGAAAATTGGATTATAATCATCATCGTCTGGAGTAAAGGTATTAGGAACATAAAACAATATTTCCTCTTGCACAATAATTGTTGCATAAGCAGTATCAGCGCAACCCAAAGGTGACATCGCTACAAGAGTTACCACGTAATTTCCTGATTCAAAATCCGGATAAGTATGGGTTGCATCGATGTCCGTTGATACAGCGGAACCGTCACCGAACGACCATTCATAAGTTGTTGCGTCTAAAGAAGTATTCGTAAAATTTACTTCAGTATCTAAGGTTGAAACGATAACGTTATCTGTTGAGAAGCCAGCAATAGGATAATCTTCAACACACACCAAATTGTTGGCTGTAAGAGAAGAAGTACATCCATTCGTTGCTGTAGTCGTCAAGGTAACATCATAGCACCCACCTTGATTAAAAGTAACAGGAACGGTACCACATCCAGTTAAGACAGTTCCATTGCTTATCGTCCAAACACAATTGCTAGAGTTCGGAGTTGTGTTAGTGAAATTCACTGTAACAGGTACGCAACCACTCGTAATATCAGGATTAAATGAAATAACTGGATTTGGGTTTACAAGTACATCTACCTGATCAGTATTGATACATCCAGCCGCAGAAGTACCTGTTACTGTATAAGTTGCAGTTCCTATTGTTGGCGAAAATTGTACTCCATTTATTACACCATTGTTCCAGGTATAATTTACAGCACCAGAACCTGTCAAAGTAACAGTCTGACCCTCACAAATAGTAATGTTATTTCCTGCAAAAACATTTGGTAAAGCATTGATCGTGATCGTTGCAATTCCTATTTGATTCTGCGAACAAGTGGTTAAGCTAGCATCCTCAACACTCATCAGGTTGTAGTTAAACACACCTGGTATTGATGAAGGAACAGTGATTGTTGCAGTATTACCTGTAGAGGTGATCGTTTGTGTAGGACCGTTATTAATGTTATACGAGAATATATACGGTACTGTTCCGTTCGCGCCAGCAAAGGTAATCGTTTGCGAAGCCCCACCCTCACAAACCTGAGCTGTACCTGAAATTGTTGCTGTCGGCAGCGGGTTAATTGTGATCGTTGCTACTCCTGTCTGAGTCTGAGAACAAGCTGTTGAGCTTGCATCTTGAACACTTACAAGGTTGTAATTAAATGTCCCTGCTGTAGTCGTTGGAACGGAGATTGTTGCTATACTTCCTATCGAAGTGACCGTTTGGCTACCCCCATTGTTCAGGTTATAGGTAAAAGTATACGGAGCAGTTCCATTCGCACCCGTGAAGGTCACCGTTGGTTGTGATTCGTTTTGACATAAAGTTAATGTTCCTGCGATCGTTGCTGTTGGCAGCGGATTAACTGTTACCGTTCCTGAGGCAGAAGTGCTGAAACATCCTGTAGTACCGTTCGTAATCACAACTGAATAAGTTCCTGCAGTTGTTGTCGTGAATGTTGGGATGTTACCTGGAGGTGTTGCTCCCACTGGGACTGTCCATGCAAAATTATATACATCGGCATTTCCTGGACTTGCTGTAACCGTTGCCGGCGAACCTGCACACACTGTTGAACTGTTCACAGTTACCGTTGGGTTTGAATTAATGGTTACAGTGCCAGAAACCGATGGACTTATACACGTTGTTGTCGTATTGGTAATCACCACTGAATATGTTCCAGCTATCGATGTGTTAAAGTTTGAAACGTTTCCTGGTGCAGTCGCACCTGCTGGGACAGTCCATGCAAATGAATAAGTTCCTGCCGATCCTGGAGTAGCAGCAACAGAAGCTGGGGTCCCTGCACATACCGTTGGGCTGTTAACTGTTATTGTAGGGTTAGCATTTACTATGACTGTTCCTGAAGCAGAAGCACTAACACATCCTGTAAGTGTGTTGGTAAGCAACACAGAGTAATCACCTGCTGTCGTTGTTGTGAATGATGCTAAGTTACCCGGCGCAGCTGCACCCGCAGGCACTGTCCATGCGAAACTGTAAGAACCTGCTACACCTGGAAATGCCGTCACTGTTGCCGGAGCACCTGCACATATCGTAGGACTGTTCACAGTCGCAGTTGGAAGAGGGTTGATCGTTACTGTACCAGAAGCAGATGCGCTCACACACGTTGTTGTCGTGTTGGTGATAATCACTGAATATGTTCCTGCAATTGTAGTGTTGAATGTTACTACGTTACCTGGAGCACCTGCTCCGGCAGGCACTGTCCAAGCGTACGAGTACGCTCCGGCAGTTCCAGGAGTAGCTGTTACTGTCGCCGAGTTACCGGCACATGAAGCTGGGCTATTTACTGTTACAGTTGGAAGAGGATCAAGTGAAACAATTCCAGAAGCAGATGCACTCACACAACCGGTTGTTGTATTTGTAATAATAACGCTGTAAGTACCAGCAATTGTTGAGTTGAATGTTGCTACGTTACCCGGAGCTACTGCTCCTGCAGGAACTGTCCATGCATATGAATATGTTGCCGGAGTTCCAGGTGTAGCAGTTATTGCTGCTTCGAATCCTGTACATACTGTCGGACTATTCACTGTCACCGTTGGAAGCGCATTCAATGATACAGTACCCGAAGCTGAAACACTCACACAACCCGTGACTAAATCTGTAAGGATAACCGAGTAAGTACCTGCTGTCGTTGTCGTAAACGTTGCCGCGTTACCTGGTGCAGACGCACCCGCAGGTACTGTCCATGCAAAACTGTATGAACCTGCTACACCCGGAGAGGCCGTCACCGTTGCCGGAGCACCCGCACAAACTGTTGGGCTATTCACAGTTGCCACTGGAAGTGGATTCACTGTCACGGTACCAGAGGCACTCGCACTCACACACGTTGTTGTTGTATTGGTAATAATTACACTATATGTTCCAGTAATTGTTGTGTTGAAATTTGCTACGTTCCCCGGCGCTGTTACTCCTGCAGGAACTGTCCAAGCATATGAATAAGTACCTGCTGATCCAGGAGTCGCTGTAACAGTAGCCGTTGCACCGGCACAAATCGTCGGGCTATTCACGGTCACAGTGGGTAAAGGATTTACAGTTACAATACCCGAAGCAGAAGAACTAACACAACTTGTAACAGTATTTGTAATTATCACACTATAAGTTCCTGAAACAGAAGTATTAAAGGATCCCACGTTTCCAGGATTGGTCGCCCCTGCTGGAACGGTCCAAGCATATGAATAGGTACCAGCTGTTCCCGGAGTCGCTGTTACTGTAGCCGCAGCACCTGAACAAACCGTTGGGTTATTTACTGTAACTGTTGGTATAGGATTTACTGTAACTGTGAAAGAAACTTCAGCAGTACAAACACCATTTGCGTCATAAACATAAATAGTAGTTGTTGGTGTAGGTGAATTATAAGTTGCTCCATCTGCAATCGGTCCGACCCCATTTGGAGAAGAATAGAAACCGAGATTCGCTGTCAGATTCGTTCCCGTCACTGAGGACTCCAATATCTGAATAGGGGTTCCACACGTCACCAAATTCGGCATTGTATTTATAACTGGTGCTCCCGGGTTATTCAACGTCGTAGATACAGTAGTAGATACACATCCTGTTGCTGTATTTGTAAATGTTACATTGTAGCTGCCTGATGCCAAACTTGGGATTGTATAAGGAAGTGGCACGCCAGCTGTTGATCCTGATACAGTTCCAGACCAAGCTACCGTACCTGTTCCTGTTCCACTAACCAGAACAGTACCATTTGTACCGTTACATGTTGTCGGGTCATTAGGTGTCAATGTAATTACAGGAATTGGGTTGATTGTAACTGTACCAGTTGCTGACGCACTAATACATCCTGTAGCAAGATCTGTTAGGACCACAC
>JBIIKG010000104.1:0-9559 GCA_044233275.1 Crocinitomicaceae bacterium
GCTTCAACATAAATACACAGCCCTTGATTTTTTTGTTTCGTTTTTTTATCAAGAAAAAAATGAAAGGCTTGATTATTCAGGATTTAGTTTTGATTGGGCAATAGTGTTTTTGAATTGTTTTTTCTTAATTTGGCACGAAATTGAACGAAAAGCAAAAACAAACGATATGAAAATTTTAACCTTAATCTTTATAGTATGTGTTTTAGCATCATGCGCTGCAACAACAAAAACTACTGCTGATGTAAACACTACTTCAGAATCAATTGCAAATGACGATGTGACTTCTGGGATTGTTAGAACAGAATATAAAGGATGTCCAGCATTGATTGAAACAACAGAAGATGGTCAATTAGTGAAATTGTATCCAGTAAATTTGGACGAAGCATTTAAAGTGAATGGTTTAAAGATTTTCTTTACCTACACACCAAGTAAAGCACCTCAACCCGAATCATGCACTTTGATAAATAAGGTTGTAAGTGTTGAGAACGTTTCTAAAGTGCAAGTGAAGTAATTACTACTCTTTCATTAGTTCTTTCAAACGTTTTAGAGCAAATTGATTACTCATACTAAGAAACGCATGTTCGATTTTTACTTTCTCTTGTTTGGTTAAATGCCATGATAAGGAAATGCGATCGTCTTTCTTTTCTCTCAAGTTGAAAGTGACAAAGTCTACTTTGAACGGAAAACTTTTCAAACCAATTTTCATAAGTTGTTCTTGATCGAAATCTTGCGTACGGGGAAAATTATTGTACATATTTCCGAATGGTAGCGTGATTTTATCCATGAAAGAAACAGGCATGTAATTTTCATTGTTGAGAATTTTCTTGGTGTCTCGAATTTCAATGATGATAACGCCACTCGTATTTTCTTCAATCCAATCGCGCAAATTATATAAGAAATCTGCAGTTGTTCTAAAACCATAATTGTCGCGAATTCCAGCATCCATTAATTGCATCTCAGGTTTGGTAGGCATAGTAATCATTGGCATGATGAATGGGAATGAAGCACTTGCCCTTAGCGCACTTGAAAAACGCATGTTTTGTGGTGAATTATCCTTGAAAAAAGTTTGATAATCTATGTTTTCATGCGAATTTGCAATTTGATTTAAATAATCACCAGGTTCAGTCATAAAGCTTAAGGACTGCGAAGAAATGAATAATCTTCTACCATCATTTACAATTGTGGGCGAGAAAATCATTACAGGAATTGTTGCATTCTTCTCAGGTTGTTCATAATAGCCTAAATCGTGACGCATGTATTGATTGGTATTTTCATGAAGGTGCTCTTCAAAAGCATAGCCGCGGTCCTTCGTGTAGCTAAAGCCATTGTGCGTCATACTTTGGAAACGGACAAAAAGGTCGTTGGTTGAAGCACTAAAAGCCAGTTTATTTAATAAATCCTTGCTGAGATTGTTTTTATATTCTGGATTGTAGAGATTTAATAATTTTCCCGTTCGACTTCGCAACAGAAGCTCTCTAAAATAAGCTGCACCAACCATTCCACCGGATGCCCCAGAAATCATTTGCAGGTGTTTTGTTAATTCACCCTTCGTTTCCTTGTCGCAATTTTGAAGTACACTAAATGTCCATAAGGCACTTCTAGAACCTCCACCAGATGTATTGACAATAATCAATTTTGGTTTCTCTTTATTTGTTTGAGTGTGCCAATTTTGAAGAATTGTTTTGTAGTTTGACTTAGAATTTTCGATTGAATTATAATTTTCGGCTTTTGATCGAATGTTTTCCATGCTGAAATCCTGCAATTTTTCTTCACTATAATCGATACCGTAAGCGTAATTGATGTATTTGAAAAAGTGTGTTCTGGTACTTAGGAAATTCATTCCAATCACAATAAAAAAGATGATTGGGTAGGTCCAACGATGAAACCACGACATCATTGCACTGAAGAGCATGTGAATGATGGTAAATAGCAACACAATACTCATTGCTGCAGGAAATTCCATCCATTGACTATCGCGGAACATGCTGAAAACAAAGAAGGCGGTGATGGTAAGAATTTCAAAAATGGTGGCGTTGATTCTGTTTTTCGCAAAAATTCGTTCAATCAACTCTTGTTCAAGGTGACTTACACTGCGACTTTGATATATTTTAAGACCTTTACCAATGTATAAATAAGTGCGTTTCGTTTCTGATCGAAAATAGTTGTACCATTTAATTTTTTGGCTAACAACAGAGGCAATTGGATTGGATGATTGTTCTTGATTGAGTGTTACCTCCGTGTCTTTTGTCGTAGGGAAAAAGTAAAAGATGGAAAGGGTGATGAAAGCAATAAAACCAGCTAGAAAAGACAACGAGTATAGAAAAACGTTGGTCGCACTCGCTAATTCATCTGCTCGCTGAAAAGAAATCATTTGACTTAAATAGTAAATGATAAAAAACAAAGGTATGAAACAGTTATTAATGCAAAACTTCAAAAAAGGACGCGAAACAGCTGCTAGAAAAGGATACCTAGGTCCAAGCTTAATATAACTGTAAGTGTTAAATGCCATGGTGAATCCACCAAAGCTAAATCCAACAAAGAGAAATGCCCATTCATTTACTTCGCCATGGTATTCTGGTGAGAAGAATAAAAAAGGAACTCCAAACGCTGAACCGAACGAATCGGAAACGATTAAAAAGAGGAGGGTCCAGTAAAAAAGAGAAATCAGGTTGTATTTGAGTTGGCCTAAAATTAATTGGAACGGAAAAAATGAACGAATAAATCCACGAAAAGTCCAATTATTTGTATCGATTACCATATCCTTAAATATAACGAAAGATTAGAGAACAAGGTTAGTTCTTAATCAATTTTCGTTTGAGCATGTAAAAATTCCCAGACTAAGTAGGCCAAGGTTTTGCCAATCACCTTTTCTTCATCACTATTTTTTGGAGCGCCTTCAGGTAAATGCAAGTAGCGAACATTGTCGACTGAGCCCATAATGCGAACATAGAATCGAGCATCTTCAATAGAAATTCCACTTGGACTAAATGCCGAACTAGGCATGTATTGAATGCTGTCTAAATCAAGTTCAATTCCAATAGCAGTTGAATCACTTTGTTCTTCTGCAACCTCTAAAATGTCTTTTCTGTAAAGCGCTTGATTACCAATATAGTCATCGAAAAATGTGTATTGAAATTCATTTGAATCGAGATAGTTAAGCAAATACTCACTGTTATATGCTTTGTGCAAGCCCAAAACAGTGTAATCCACCAGGAATCCATTTGATTTAGCGTAAGAGAAAGGATTTCCACTGTGTCGACCTTCTTCCGCTCGACAATCGGCGTGTGGATCTAGATTTACCACTTGCATTTTTTCGTTTAGAACTGATGACACTGTTTTAATAAGAGGATAGGCATTGTTATGCCCACCTCCAATAACAATTGGTATTTTTCCTGCTTCAACATAAGGACGGAGTGTTTCAACAACAAGTTCGTCAAGTTTTTCAATGTGTTCACGGGCATTTTCAATAGTGCTAAAATCTACCTCTTGTTGAATTTTTCCAATAATAGCGACGTTTTCACCACTTAAAAATCGATTGGCTTGCATATTTAAAAAGCGCTGAAGAAAAGCCTTAAAACCATTTTTAGATCCTGGTAATCCACCGTTTGCTTGTGGACCCATATCTTCTTCGATGCCAAGGATGATGTATTGAATCTTATCGGAAAGTCCATTTACCGCAGTGTTTTGACCAATTTTCATCTCCTTGTCGCGTGTAGAAACGAACGAATCGATGGTTTCTTTCTGAAAAGCAATAAAAGTAAAGGGAGACATATTATTGTTTGACATATGCTTGAAGTAGATTGAGGAAGTTTTCGGGCGCTTGAACTGGCCGCATTGTTTCTTTCGAAACAAATACTAATGTAGTTTTGGCAGTTGAAATCTTCTTATTTAGTTGATTGCTTATTTCGTATTCGAATTCGATTCGCGCTCCATTGACAGCAGTGATTCGTGTTGTGATTGTTAATTCATCATCGTAAAAAGCAGGGGATAGGTATTTGACAGTGAATTCTGAAACAGGAAGCATAATTCCATCATCTTCCATGTCGCGATAAGACATTCCAACAGCGCGCAATGCCTCTACCCGTCCAACCTCGAAATATTGTGCATAATTGCCATAATAACAATAGCCCATTTGATCCGTTTCACCGTATCTGACTCTTAATTTTGTCTCTTGAGTAAAAAGGTACTCCATAAAGTTGTTAATAATTGAACAATTCATGTAAATATATTCAAATCCATCCGAATTGAAGGCGTTTTTGTTTATATTCGTAAAGCGAGTGAAAAACTTAAAGAATATTGATTATTCAAGTGAAAAGCCCTAATGAGCTTGAAATGAGTTCTTTTATTCTTAATATCAACGTAAAAGTTAATTAACAAGTAAAACTTTTTTAAAAGTCAATAGCAAACTGATTTTTTTTTACACTTTTTTATGTAAATATTTGTGCTATCGGAAATGAACGCGATAATTGTTATTTCTGAACCGCTACAAACAACAAAATAACCTGTAACTAAAAAAGATTAATCAATGAGTAACAATCATGAAATAGTTTGGAATGCTTGTCTCAAAGTGATCAAGGATAATATCTCATTACAAGCCTTTAAAACTTGGTTTGAGCCAATTGTCCCTGTGAAATTGGATAACAGTGTTTTAACTATTCAAGTTCCATCACATTTTTTTTATGAGTGGCTGGAAGAAAATTACATTACGCTTCTAAAGAAAGTTGTTAAAAAAGAATTAGGTCCGGAAGGAACATTGGAATATAGTATTGTTATGGAGAACAATTCAACGAATTCAACTCCTTACACAGTGAAATTGCCAGCATTGAATAGAAAATCGTTGAAAAACGCTCCCGTTTCTATGCCTATCAATGTTGGAGAGAATCAAATTCGCAATCCCTTTATCATTCCAGGGTTGAAAAAAGTAAATGTAGATTCAAACTTGAATCCTTCATATTCTTTTGAAAACTTCATGGAAGGAGATTGCAACCGTTTAGCACGTGCTTCCGGATACGCAGTTGCAAATAAGCCAGGTGGAACTGCATTTAATCCATTATTGATTTATGGTGGAGTTGGTTTAGGAAAAACACATTTAGCACACGCTATTGGTATTGCAATAAAAAATCAATTTCCAAATAAAACTGTATTATACGTTGGTTCTGAGAAGTTTGCTCATCAATTTATTGACGCAATCAAGAATCAAACAACGAACGATTTCATTCACTTCTATCAAATGATTGATGTTTTAATCATTGATGATGTGCAGTTCTTCTCTGGTAAAGAGAAAACGCAGGATGTTTTCTTCCATATATTTAATCACTTGCACCAAAATGGTAAACAAATCATTTTGACTTCGGATAAACCGCCAGTAGAAATGCAAGGAATGGAGCAACGTTTATTGTCCCGATTCAAATGGGGATTGTCAGCAGATCTTGGTACACCAGATTTGGAGACACGTATCGCTATTCTCGAAAAGAAAATGTACGGAAATGGTATTGAGTTACCTCGTGATGTAGTTGAATATTTAGCATATTCTATCAATACGAATGTGCGTGAAATGGAAGGTGCATTGAATACACTTCTTGCACAAGCGTCTTTGAATAAGAAAGCAATTACGCTTGAATTAGCGAAGCAAATGGTCGACAAGTTCGTGAAGAATACTGCACGTGAAGTATCGATCGAATACATTCAAAAAGTAGTTTGTGATTATTTCGATCTTCCAATTGAAATGCTAAAATCGAAAACACGTAAGCGTGAAGTCGTTCAGGCAAGACAAATATCAATGTACTTCTCAAAAAAGATGACAAAATCATCGTTGGCGAATATTGGTGCACATTGTGGTGGTAAAGATCACGCAACAGTTTTACATGCTTGTCGCACGGTCACCAATCTTTCTGAGACAGATAAACAGTTTAGAGTTTATTTGGAAGACCTAGAAAAGAAATTAACAATTCAATAAATACTAAGCCGTCCCGTTAAAGGATGGCTTTTTTTTGCTACCTTAATCATCTAAAATTTAAATTATGAATCAAGAAGCTTTAGTTTTTTATGGAATAGTAGGAGCGCTTGTGCTCGTGTTATTATTAAAATCTGTTTTAATTGTAACGGAGGCTACAGCCGTTGTTATTGAACGATTGGGAAAATTTAATAGAATCGCAGGTCCAGGTTTTGGATTAATTATTCCATTCATTGATCGTAAAGCAGCAACAATTAATTTGCGTGTGCAACAATTAGATGTTACCGTAGAGACAAAAACGAAAGATAATGTGTTTGTGAATCTTCAAGTTTCTGTTCAGTTTAAAGTAGGAAAAGAGCAAGTAAAGGAAGCTTACTATTCAATGGATAATCCGCGTAATCAAATTTCATCATATGTTTTTGATGATGTGCGAGCTGAAGTTCCGAAACTAGATCTAGATGATGTCTTTGCAAAGAAGGAAGATATCGCTTTAGCTGTGCAAAAGAACATTCATGAAAGTATGGATGATTATGGCTATAGTATCATAAAAGCCTTAATTACAGATATTGATCCAGATCACAAAGTGAAAGATGCAATGAACCGAATCAATGCCGCAAAGCGTGATCGTGAAGCAGCTTTAGAAGAAGGTGAAGGAAAGAAAATCAAAATTATCAAGGAAGCAGAGGCGGAAGCTGAAGCTAAACGTCTATCTGGAGAAGGTATCGCACGCCAGCGTTTGGAAATTGTGCGCGGATTTAAGGAATCGGTAGAGGATTTCAAAAAATCGTTGGATAGTGTGACCCACGAAGAAATTATGCAGTTTGTATTAATGACACAGTATTTCGATACAATTAAGGACATTGGTGCAAATTCGAAAAACTCTTCGATCTTGATGCCTCATTCACCAGGTGGAATGAGAGATTTCCAAGACCAAATTATTCAAGGAACTTTCGTTGGAAGTAAATTGAAAGATAACATGGATCAAAATCAATAAGATTTAATCTTTATAGTCGTTTGAAAGTCTCGGTAATCCTGAGACTTTTTTAGTTTTTGTAATTAGACAAATCAATGTTGATAATGCTTTTTAGTTAAGTCATCACTTCAAGCTAATAATCCCTAATATTGTAATTCGGATAAGCTAAATCAAATAGTTTGCAACTAGAATCAGGGTATAAAACACTTTCTACTATTTCTGAAGGATTGTACAAAGAAAAAGGCTCTAAGTTTATTGCCTATGCTGTTGCGTGTTACAATGAGCTAGAGGCGAAAGAATATTTAGCCAAGTGGCGTAAAGATCATTTCCAATCAAGACATGTGTGCTATGCGTACCGCTTTGGTGTGGATAAAAAAGTATTTCGTGCAAATGATGATGGTGAACCAAATAATTCAGCTGGTGCACCAATTTTAGGGCAAATACAATCGTTCGATTTATCAAATGTTTTGATAGGTGTTGTCCGCTATTTCGGAGGAACAAAGTTGGGTGTTGGTGGACTTATTCATGCGTATAAAACGGCAGCGAAAGAGGCCATTGAAAATGGTGAAATCATCGAATTGGAAGTGTTTGATTGGATAAAAATCCAATTTGACTATTCGAATATGCCTCAAATAATGAACTTAATAAAACAATATCAATTGGAAACAAAAGATCAATTTTTCGAAAATACCTGTTCTCTTGTCATACAATTGCCGTTGAATACATCAAATTATTTGCAGCATGAATTCAAAGAAATACAAAATGTTAAAATAGAAAACCTTGGTGTTTATTGACAAATCTTTCATTAATATCTTTTTCTTTAACAAATATGCAATTACTAAAACAACTTACAGAAATCCGCGGAGCTTCAAGTGATGAATCTCTCATTAAAGCCTTTTTATTGGATTACATAAACGTAAATTCTGCATCTTGGAAAGCTCAGCCAACAATAATCGAAGGTGATGAATTTCAAGATTGTTTTATGCTGGTTTTCGGTCAGCCTAGAACTGCCATATACGCCCATATTGATACGATTGGTTTTTCTGTTGGTTATGATAAAGAATTGATTCGCATTGGTGGACCAAGAACGATTGATGGAATACAATTAGTTGGTTCTGACAGTCAAGGTGAAATCGAAACAGAATTGATGGTAATCGAAGATGAAGATGGTTCAAAAGAGTTGAAGTATGTTTTTGAACGCGATATTGATCGTGGGACTATTCTAACTTTTCGTCCAGATTTCAGGGAAACAGATGAGTATATTCAATCGCCTTACATGGACAATCGTTTGGGTGTTTGGAATGCGCTGAAAGTTGCTGAAACGCTAGAGAATGGGGCGCTTGTTTTTTCGACTTATGAAGAGCATGGCGGTAATACGGTCGGTTTTTGCGCGAAATATTTGTTAGAAAAACATGGAATACGTCAGGCTTTGATTTCAGACATTACATGGGTAACACATGGAGTAAAGCATGCTGGAGGAGTGGCTATTTCAATGAGAGATAGTGGATTGCCGAGAAGAAGTTATTTGAATAAAATCATTGCTATTGCAAAGGAATCGGGTGTTACTTTTCAGTTGGAGGTTGAATCTGCTGGGGGAAGTGATGGAACGATGCTGCAAAAATCAGATTTACCGATTGATTGGTGTTTTATTGGTGCCCCTGAAGATAATGTGCACACACCCGATGAGAAAGTCTTTAAGTTTGATATAATGTCGATGGTTGAACTCTATCGCTTTTTGATGGTGAAGCTTTAATTAGTATATATTTACCTTGATTAAAATTTGAACACTATGGATGAAAATCAACTATGTCAATTATACAAATATGACGATGAATTCTTTCTAGTAACAAGGAATACAGAACAATTCTTTGCATCCAATTTTCATGAAACTGAAATTGATGCTGATTATGTTTCTTGGCTTAATTACCATAGTATTAAAGAGCGTTTACAAATTGAGACGTTGTGTGAGCATTTGCATGTCGACCGTTTATCTGTTGAGGATATTTACACAGAAAAGAGAAGACCTAAATTAGAGGAATATCCGAATTATATGTTCTTTTCTATTCGTTCAGCTTTGCCGCATGAAAACAATACTTTCGTTCTACAACAAGAACAAATTAGTTTTGTATTAGGTAAAAACTACCTTATATCTTTTCAGGAAAGAAGTTCAGACCACTTTACAGACGTGCGTGATCGAATAGAAAAAAAACGCGGAAAAATAAGAATTAAAGGTCCAGATTTTCTATTGTTTCGAATGTTGGACGCAATCATAGATAATTATTTTGAAGTTCTAGAAGATATCACTGACAATATTGAAAAATTAGAATCCAAGTTAATTCGGAATCCAACTGGTGACACTTTGAAATTGATTGAATTCCAGAAAAGAAAGTTAATTGAGCTCCGTAAAATCGTACTTCCATTAAAAGACGTTACGAATCAGTTGGAAAAATTAAGAAGTCCTTTTCTAGCGGAGGATAATCACCATTATTTTTCAGATTTGAAAGAGAATTGTATGGGGGTCTTGGAGGAAATAGATGCGAATAAGCAGATTCTTGAAGGGATGGCTAATTTGTATTACGCTGCACAAGGTCAACGGATGAATGAAATCATGAAGGTATTAACCGTTGTAAGTG
>JBIIKG010000105.1:0-9549 GCA_044233275.1 Crocinitomicaceae bacterium
AGGGTGATATTGTTATCAGTCGCAATTTTTTTTACATCATCGATTGTAAATGTTTTATTATCCACGCAGTTGCGACATTTGACCATGCGTTTAATTAAATAATCACTAGATAAATATTCTACTTCGCATTTTAGGCATTTTATCAATTGGTTTTTTGCAATAACACTGGAATAAGTGTTTGATAAAAGTACCATATTTATGCTTGTGAGTTTTTCTCGAATTGGCGCTAGTTCATCAGAATCTCGGCCGTAATTTTCTAAAATCTCAAATAATTTGTCCTTATCTTTTGTTATGTTTTCCGGTAGGGCTTTCAAAATAAAATCTGCTAATTCAACATCACTTTTTACCTTGTAAGGAATAATAATTAAATGAATGTTATTATTTCTACAATATTCAATTTTTTTAGCATCTCTTAATTTCTGCTTTTCAAAATTTTCTAATTTGTTTTGATGATAAAATGGTGAATATTCATAGTGTTGGATACCATTGTATTCAAATGCGATGTTTAACTCTGGATTGAAGCCATCTAACTCCAAACTAAATTCATAACCTGTTTTAATTTTGCTTTTTTTTGAGAATTTTTTTCCTTCAAAATAGCTCTCAAAAACATATTTTATTTTAGCCTCCGTTTTAAAACGTTTGCATTCAGGACAACCTGAATCGCTATTGAATACATCATTAGGCGAAGCAGACCATTCATGCTTATACTTGCATCGCCAAAGCAGTTTTTTTTCAATTCCAATATATTCAGATGACAGACATTCAAAGCCTTTTTTCGCGGCCTTAAATTTCATCTCTTCTAATGTCTTTTTCTTAAGAGGATCGCAATTAGGGCAAAATTTAACTTTCTTCTTACCTCTTAAATAAGATGATATTTTAGAAAAGTCATTGTCACAATGATTGCAATGGAAATGCAGCATTTGAGTAACTCCGTTGTATTCTGTCGAAAGTAATTCCCAACCATTTTTTCTTGCTTCTGCTCTAAAATCCTCTATTGTAAGTCTTGCTTTACCTGAACATACAGAACAACCGGACCCATTGAGAAAATGTTCTATAGTTTTTTTAATCCTGTGACCCTTGTTACACTTGAAATCATGTTTGACTGACCCACCCAGATATTTTTCAGAGAGTAATTCCCAATCTTTATCTATCGCAAGTTGTTTTAACGACTCAATACTGTGTTTTCGGCTTTTAAATGACATTGTTAAAATTAAGAAAAAATCTTTTTCTAGGAAACTACCTAATACCTGGAGAACCATATTCAAATCCTCATGATTTCATTTATGAGTAGACGTTTTTTAAAGTATCATTTGGGCATGATATTGCCATAGTCACTTCCGAAATGGCAATTCCCTATTTGTTTTTGTTTCGTTCCCTCTATTCTTGGTGGCTAGCAAATAATTTAGGTAAATGTTTTGTTTATAAATAACATAAACCATTCGTTTTCAGAAGTAAATAATCCACAGTATAGGTTTCTGAGACTATCACTAGGCCAATGGAAAATAATTATTTTGCAAAATAACACCCTATTTATCATCTAAATCTTGTTGATAAAATGGGGTTTTACCCAACAAAAAAAGGTAAGTCTGCCCGGAAATCCCTGGTAAAAATGGAGTTCAAAGGATTACCTAAGGTAGTTGCATGATAGTTAAATTATTCAAATCCAACATAAAGATAACCTATAGTAAGAATTAACGTCGCCATCAATCCAACTAGCCATAAGAAAACAACAGTCAGATAGAAAAATCTAATTTTTTTAAAACACGGCTTTTCTGAAATATTTATTAGTCGAAACATTAAAAAAGTTAATAAACCCGTGGCAACAATAATCCAAAGTGTCCATAACGGAAATCCCTGTGAACTGCCTGACTTTCCCCAATATATATCATAAGGTTCACCATATAAATCTTCAGGGTCTATCCTTTGCCCCGAGGAGGTAAAAACAATGAGAGCAAAGATAACCATCAAACTCTTTCCATTAGCCGACTTCACTAATCTAGTTATGAATGTCAACGAATATTTAAGTTTTTTAATAATGCTCATTAGTATTAATATGATATTTCAAGTCTACTATACTTGATTAGTACTTTACCCACGTAATATATAAAAATTACGGCACAAAAGGCCCATTCTCATTCAAACTAAACAAAGCTCAAAAATTCATGCTGATGATAAATGAATTAATCCAAGCTAAATAATACTTTCAATCAATATTACTTTATCTAAAAATGCACTTGTAACTGATTAATAAATACTTTTTCAGTTTTGTTAGTCCATCCTTGACAAGCAGCAAGCAACGATTCAGTCCAATGCAAGTTAGTAGGTTGAGAGAAGTGATTTAAACATTCTTACAGAAATAATAACAATTGAAAAGATTATCTACTCATTTATCATCTGTGAATTTCCATTCAGCCCATATTTGACCATTATCGTCCCAATTTCTATGGATACCAACTCTGTTGCCATTTGTGAATTCCCCCTCACTCATGAGTCGACCATTCTCGTGCCAACTTCTATCGATACCATTGGGCTCCCCATCAATGTAATTCCCTTCACTCATTAATCGTCCATTCTCGTGCCAGCTTCTATGGATACCGTCTTTCTCCCCATCAACGTAATTCCCAATAACCCATAGTTGGCCATTTTTATGCCAACTTTTATGAATACCAACTTCTCTACCATTTATGTATTTCCCTTTAATCCATAGTCGTCCATTCTCGTGCCATCTCCCTTGGAAACCATAAAATTCCCCATCTACATATTTCCCTTTAGAGGATAGTAGTCCATTCTCGTGCCAACTTTTGTGAATGCCAACTTTTACCCCTCGTATGTAATTCCCTTTAGAGGATAGTTGGCTATTCTCGTGCCACGTAAAATGGATGCCTTCTTTTTTGCCATCTATAAAATCTCCTAACTCATTCTTACCATCATATAATGCACCTGAAACAGGTTTCATATCGTATTTGGTACATAAAAGACCATTCGAGTCGACGGTTTCATTCAACTGATATTTATCATTGCCGCATCCAACCAATATACATAATAAAAGGATAAGTAGTAATCTCATAGTGTTAGTTTAGATTCTAAATGTAATTATTTTTAAATAAGTTGTTTAATTCTCGAGTATCTGCAAAGCGTGTAAAAGTTTAGTTAAAATGAAAGCACCTCCGTAATATTGAAATATAACATAAAAAAGAAATCACCATTATAAAATGTAGACATCACGGTTTTCTCAAAAATACATTTTTTACATAAATACATAAAACTGTGATTAACGATAAAAAACGATGAGCAAATTCCATCTTGGAAGAATTCTATGGGTTTAGAATATCCTGCATCGCTCTTCATAAAATTTATATCATCAAAAATTTGTATTCAAGAAATGGTCATTTGTTCGTCAAAATGTGGTGTCATTCCTTTTGAACATTCCGAGATAAGATCGTCTATGAAATAGCGACGGTATACATTTCCAAAACACTTGTCAAGAATTTTGTATAGTACGATTGCTCCTTTCGAAATTGCCATATCACTTTCTTTTACAACCCCATGCCTTCCAACTCCTTCAACATTTGCTTGCTAATCTTTAGCGCCAACCAGGTGATTGCCATAATCGAAATCGCCGTAACAGCAATTTTTAGTGTTTTCTCTGTTTGATTTGGTGTTAAATCGATGATTTTTTCAGTCTTTGTCTGTTCTGTCTTCATTTTTTCTCAGGATTATCTTTGGTATTGACTGTTTGTGAAGGTGATAGGCCAGCACAACTGCACCGACGACGATACCACCTACAATGATGTATTTAAGGAGAGGACTTTTCCTTCCTGGGCCATTTGAAGGGAGTGGCGCTCCACTAATGCCAATTTCAGTTGCAAATAGTTCAGTTGCTGAGATGGTTCTAAATGTTTCCTTCATAATTTTTGTATTAAAATGTATTCAACATCGCCTTGTTTCAAAATTCGATAACAGTACTTATATAAGGCATGGTATTTAAATTCGGTTTCACCTTTTTTAATAGAAATTATCCGAGTAAATACTCCATCGTTAAAACCTTCAGCCTTCACAATAATTAAATTCAGTTTTACAAATGGTGTGTCAAATAATCGTAAATACTTCTCAACAATTCGGTCGTTCCTTCGGATGATTTTTGTGGCATCGTTTTCTTCTGCATATTTTTCTTTCCGAGGCCCATGGTTGTATGCAAAATCATAGTGTTTACTATTCAAGTGCAATTGATCCGACCTTGTCGGCTGGAACTCATTTTCGCAACCACACGCACAAATCCTAAGAGCAAGTGGCGACGGGTTTTTAGTTTTTTTTCTAACTTGTGTCATTGGCATTAAAAAATTGTTTTATTTTGCAAACATACAAATTGATTTTATAAATTCATTACATATATGAACGAAAAAGAAAAAAATAGCCTTTTACTCGACGAAGAAGAGTTAAACTGTTTGATGAGTTTCAACTTCAAGGATGAATTTCCTCATTTGAATGATACCATGCATAAACCTCAATTCACGATTGGAGATTTGAAGTTATCACCGCGCGACGCCAACTACTGGGATAAGCAGGGCGTACTGCCTGAAATCAAGGAAAGTGGGTTGCGGAGAAAATATGATCTCGTGCAAAGTGTTTGGATAAAGCTTATTCAACAAATGAGGAAACTGGGTATTGGCCTTAAAACCATTGAACTGTTAAAGAACGATCTACTAAAATCAGAAGTTGATATTGACGAGTGGAAGAAAGAGGACATGAAGCGAGTAGTCGAAGAAATGAACAAACGCCTTGACACAAACGTTGGATATGAACAGATGTTGAAGATGCTGAAAGAAGAGAAGCCTCCCTTTTTTGCAAATATCCTGATGGTTACAATCCTATTTCGAAAATCACTGAACTGCCTAGTTAATGCGGAGGGTAGGTACATTGTCTATTCGCCAACCGCTTTTTATCAGAATCTAGAATTTAGTAAAGAACTGCATGAGTTTATGTCAAAACCCTTCTTTAGCTTAAGTATTAGCCAAGCGTACAGAGATTTAGTCATGGACTGGGCTCCAAAGAAGTTTATGCCAAACATCTCGATTCTCTCCAATACCGAACATGAAGTTCTTGAGTACATACGCAAAAAAAATGTTAACTCCATCACCATTCGTTACAAGGACGGCGAACCCGACCTACTCGAAATTGATGAACAAAGCATCATCAGCTTGGAACAACGCTTTTTAGATGTGATTGCCAAAAATGGCTACCAAAAAATCACCATGAAAACACAAAAAGGCAAGATCGTTGACTTTGAGAACAAAATACTGAAGAAACTAAATAAGCGTACCAAATAAATGGGCGAATGAACACCTGTTTCAATGAACCGATAAGCGGACAAGAAACACATGGGTAATTTAATTTGATTAATAAAAAACTAAAATTTGAAAAACCAACAACAAAGGACATAGAAGGAATTGCAGATGGAAAGATTCCAGAGGAAATCGCTCAGCTTCTGCTAGACCAAATTGAAGAACTTTGTTTGATAATTATCGAGCAATATGCAAGTAGACAAAAGATTTAAGCGATTTTCCAAGGGTGATGAATTACTTCAGGTTGCTAAAACTGAAGCGGTCATATATACACGTGTGAGCACCAAAGAACAAGCAGACAACAATGCGAGTTTGGACACACAGCTGAAGCACTGTAAAAAGTATGCGGAGGAGAAAGGATTGGATATCGTAGAATATTTTGGTGGCACCTATGAAAGTGCCAAAGATGATGAGCGGAAGGAGTTCCAAAAAATGTTGAGTTACGTCAAACGCAAGAAATCCATTGGGTACGTGATCGTCTATTCCTATGACAGGTTCAGTCGAAGTGGACCCAGTGGCGCGTTTATTTCCTACGAATTGAAGCAGCGCGGAGTTAAGGTCGTTTCGGTCACGCAATCGATTGACCATAATGATCCTTCTGGAAATTTCATGGAAGGAATCTATCATCTATTCAGTGAATTCGACAATCAGCTGCGCAGAGATAAATCCATGACGGGAATGATTGAGAAATTGAAACAAGGATTTTGGCCTTTTATGCCTCCAACTGGTTATACAAATACCAACCAAGGTAAAACTGCAGATCAACATGCAATGGTCATCAATGACAAAGGGAAACTACTGAAGAAAGCCTTTGAATGGAAAGCCAATGATGATTTGAGTTTGGTGGAAATAGCAAAACGACTAAATGCCCGAGGCTGGGATATTCCTGCCAAGCGCTTATCACATTTCTTTGTGAATCCATTCTACTGTGGGTTCATTGTCTCTAAAATGGTTCCTGGTGAAATGATTGAGGGGAAACACCCGCCACTGATCACCAAGAGTACCTTTCTTAAAGTTCATCAGAACTTGGAGAAGTTCGGAAATGGTTACAAGATTGAACAGGAGGTGGAAGAGTTACCAATGAAACAATTTGTGAAATGTGACTGTTGTGGAACGAAAATGACTGGTTATCTGGTAAAGAAGAAAAATTTGTACTATTACAAATGCAATTTGACCGGGTGCACGAATAATCGCAGTCAAAAAGTGATGCACGAGAAGTTTGAGAGATTGCTTCAAAAGTTCTCCTTCGACAAGTCCATAGCCCCACTTGTCAAAAACATGTTCCTTCATCTTATCACACAGAAAACTGAAGTCAATGAAGAAGGGAAGAAAGGTCTTCAAGTTGAATTGGCCAGCCTCAAGAAAAAACTTGATAATGTGGAAGAAAGATTCGTCACTGGAGAAATTGATCAAACATTGTACGTGAAGTTCCGAGATAAATTCCGTGACAACATCCACCAAATTGAGATAGAATTAGACAATAGTCAAAATCAGTTATCGAACCTTGAAAAAGCGGTAGACAAGTGTATAGAAATGTCGCTGGAACTTTCGTCATTGTGGAAAAAAGCAAATTTTTCACGTAAGCAAAGAATCCAAAATTTACTGTTTCCGGAGGGAATTCATTACAACCGAGAAAATGACGATTATCGAACCACAAGAATAAATTTGCTTTTTTCTGCAATCCCTTATTTTACGGGCCTTGTAGAGGGGTATAAAAAAGGGGATTCCAACTTTTCAGCCAAAATCCCCACTTGGGTGGTCCCACACAGGCTCGAACTGTGGACCCACAGATTATGAGTCTGTTGCTCTAACCAACTGAGCTATAGGACCGGTTATAAATAGTTATTAATATTTCAATCTTTTTGTCTTATAGCGAAGTTGCCCGTCCGCCGCAGTGAAACGCAGGAGGAAGCTATAGGACCATGAAAAGATTATACAGTGTATAAATCTATTCGGGTTGCAAATATAGTATTCTATCCGCAAATTTCAAGAGGAAAGTTAAAATTATCCGCGCATACGTTCAGATTTCATTCTAAACACGAGCATTGTTAAAATGCCAAATAATATTGTAGCAAAAACCAAATGGCTTGTCTGCACAAGTCCTGGCATATCGCCATACGCTAATAAAACGCCAGAAAGAAGTTCAATTGCCAATATGATAAATGCTGAACGGATAATCCAAAGTTTGCGTCCTTTTTCATTTTTCCAAAACATAAATGTTAACAAGATCAACACCAACCACGAGAAACTACGATGAATATAAAAAGGCATGCCTAATTTTTCTGTCCATTGTTCTCTTGTATAGCCAAGTTTTGTTAGTTCGTCAATAAATTCGCGGACTTGTGTACCCAAAAACATTTGATAAAATGTAATAGCAAAGACAACAATTGCTAAAATTTTTAAGGTTGGATTCAAAGAGATATTTTTCTGTTGACTTGGGCTAATTTTCCGAATGATAAGCAGTTGCAAACCAATGATAACGAGAGCCAATAACATATGTACAGTAATTGTCCAAGGGACTAAATTGGATGCAACGACAATCGATCCAAACCACGCTTGAATTGCCATCAAAACCAAATTGATTGCTGCAAGAGTGACCAAATTTCGCTTTCGATAGCGTATTAACATCCAAATGAATGCAGCCAACATCGCATTTCCAGCTAAAAATCCCAATAATCGATTCACATATTCTGTCCACGTTTTTTTCGTGTTGAATTTTTCTTCTAGGAGTAGAGCTGGATCATTTTCAATTTGAGCAGCTGTATTTTCCATGCCAATTTTTCGCAAAAAACCACAAAACTTGGTGATTTTTTTCCCGCGCTTTTCTGAGTAAATCTCTTTGTAATTTTCAGGCAGACTGCTTTCCTCTGTTGGAGGAACCCACTGACCAAAACACTTGGGCCAATCTGGACAACCCATTCCACTTCCCGTAATGCGTACAAAACTTCCAGCTACCACCACAAGGTAAATAAGGACAAGTGTTACCCAATTAAAACGCACAAACAATTTTGAGAATACCATACAATTTATTTATAAAGCGTTAGCTACAATTTCTTCTACCACGAGTGGATCTAACAAGGTAGAGATATCCCCTAAACTGGAAGTATCTCCTTCAGCGACTTTTCGAAGAATTCTTCTCATTATTTTACCAGATCTTGTTTTTGGAAGTCCAGTCACGAATTGAATTTTTTCAGGCATGGCAATTTTACCAATTTGAGCGACAACTGATTCAACGATTTCACCCCTAGCGTTTTCTAAATCATCACTTGGCTTATCAAGTACAACAAAAGCATATATGGATTGCCCTTTAACTGGATGCGGATAACCGACAACAGCCGATTCAATTACATGGCTATTGGTATTGATTGCATTTTCAATTTCGGCAGTTCCAAATCGGTGACCAGAAACGTTGATAACATCATCAACTCTTCCAAGTAGTCGATACATGCCGTTTTCATCTCTTTTTGCTGCATCACCTGTGAAATAATATCCTTTATAATGAGAGAAATACGTCAATTTACATCTTTCGTGGTCACCCCACGTGGTGCGTAGAATGGAAGGCCACGGAAATTTAATACATAAATATCCTTCTATTTCGTTAGCTGTAATTTCTTTACCCTTCTGATCGAGTAAAATAGGTTGTATTCCAGGTATAGGATAGCCAGCATAGGTGGGCTTCATTGGAGATATATTTCCTAAACCAGAAATCATAATTCCACCCGTTTCAGTTTGCCACCAGTTATCAGTAATGGAACAACGCTCTTTACCAACGTGCAAATAATACCATTTCCAAGCTTCCTCATTGATTGGTTCTCCAACGGTTCCAAGGACTTTTAAGGAATCTAAACTATAGGATAATACATGCTCTTCGCCGTACGCCATTAATGAGCGTATTGCTGTTGGGGCTGTTAGGAACTGATTAACCCCATGTTTATCGATGATTTGCCAAAACCTTCCAGCATCTGGGTAAGTTGGAGTTCCTTCAAACATTACAGTTGTTGCTCCTGACAAAAGTGGACCATAAACGATGTAAGAATGACCAGTGATCCAACCTATATCAGCAGTGCACCAATAAATGTCTTTTTCTTCGTATTGAAATACATTTTGGAATGTGTAAGCAGTATACACCATATAACCCCCACACGTATGAACCACGCCTTTCGGTTTTCCAGTAGAACCAGAAGTATACAAAATAAACAGCATATCC
>JBIIKG010000107.1:0-9448 GCA_044233275.1 Crocinitomicaceae bacterium
CTCTATAACTGAAATATATTTATCCAGCAATAGATCACTATAATCGGGAGTACCAACTTCACTTTGTTTATAATCCTTGTCCTTTGATTCATTGATGTATTCAACCTTATTTTCTTTTAAAGTAAAAGTCCTTTTCAAGAAATCAAGAGGTCTCTTTCCATCAATATGTTCAATCAAATGTTCAATTGGCGCTTCTCCATCGTCCAAGGTGATGAAATCAAAAAACTCAAATACGCGTGGATCAGATAAACTGCGTAATTCCGTATTTGGAAATCCACCACCCATTGCAGTCTTTATGGATGGGTAGTTGCTTTTAATAAATTTCGCAGATCGAAAAGCAGCATATAAATTTCCAGGAAAAGGCACTGAAAACGCAACTAAACTTGGCTGCGTGGTATCAATTCTTTCTTTTAAAATAGAAATTAAAATATCATCTATATACGTTTGATCGTTTTGCAAGACTTGATATAACTCATCAAACGAAGCGGTCGACATTCCCAAGCGTTCCGCATATCGACTAAAACCAAAGTTTTCATCAACGGTTTCAATTATTAAATCTGAAATGTCTTCTAAAAATAAGGTTGCTAAATGTTTGGCTTTGTCCTGGTTTCCCATCACACCAAATGCCCAATCTAATTCTGCCAATTGATCAAATCGACTTGCTTTTGGTAAAAATTTCTCTTGACTTAACAAATGAGAAAAAGTCGGATTTTTTCCTTGTAAAAAGGCAACAACAGCATCTATTTTGAGAATGTATTCTTTTTTCAATGCGACAATGCGTCGTGCATTTTCTGATATTTCAATTTCCCTTTTTTCTATTTCTTGAAATAACTTGTTTAAACCCTCTTTACAAAAAATCGCCAAAATCACCTCCAAACCTAAATCAGCCTGAACGGAATCAATGTTTCTAGTGTTTAGAAAACCTTTCAAGTACGCTGAAGCTGGATAGGGTGTATTCAGTTGCGTAAAAGGTGGCGTTAAAATTAAAACGGACGTTGACAAGTTTGAAGATTAGAAATGTGTTGTAAAATTAAAAGAAAAGGCTGTTTCATGCGCATTCAATTGATTCAATTACCACATATTCATTTAAAAAGGGTAATTTTGCAGAAAAATTATTCAAAACAAGCGCACAACAATTTTAATTTTCTAAAAAGTAGAACGTTGTGAACACTTCCAAAATTAACGCATGAAACGTATTCTAGATTACCGTAAATTGTTCGATGCAGACAGAGACACTGACTTGAATCAATTAAAAAAAACATACAGAAATTTAGTAAAGGAATGGCATCCTGACAAATTTCAAGAAGGTGATCCAAAATTGAAGGAAGCAGAAATTCAAAGTCAAGTTATCATCGATGCATATGCGTTTTTGGTTAGTATTTCACCGGAAACACATGAACAGAACAAAGTTGAATATACCGAAACAACAACTTTGGGTATTGATGATTACAACTACAAAGGCACTACGCTTAAAGTCACATTTCAAAATGGAAATGTTTACGAGTATTTTGGAGTAACGAGAAATGTCTATAACAAACTGAACAGTTCAGCTACATTAGATCGTTTTGCTAGAAGACATATCTTGCATTCGCATACTTTTCGGAAAGTAATGAATGGAACGGAAAAATAAATTAATCTTAACTTTACTTGATATAATAATTTATGATATGAAAAATACATTGTTTTTATTCTTTTTTCTTTTTACAGCAAACCAGACTTTCGCACAAAACTGTGTAGCTGATCCAATTGCTGTATCTGGCGGTGTTGCAGGGCTTCATCCCGATGCAACAACTAATCCTGTTCTTGAGATTGGTATCGTTTCCTTACCTTATAATGATGTTATAACGGTAATAGTTCCTGGTACAATGATGGTAGATTTATCTTCGCAAATAGGCTTTCCACTTCCTCCAGTCACGGTAAATGTTAATTATTTCACTTTCAATACACCTTTGAATTTAAACACAGGTCTCACCTCTAATTGTTCTCCTGCTAGCTGCCAGATTCTCGGTGGGGGAAATGGTTGTCTGTCAATTACTGGGACACCAACAACTGAGGGTTCTAACCAGGTTAGCATTTCCGGTATTTATAATGTTTCAGTCCCTGCAAGTGCCCCTGTCATTGGAGGTACCACTGTAGATGTTCCCTACGTAACTTCGCTCTATACCCTAACAGTTATTACATCTGGTGTAGGAATAGAAGAAAGTGTTCAGAATAAAATGAGCATATTTCCAAATCCATCCAAAGGTGATTTTTCAATTGAAGGTGATCTTTCACTACTTAATGAAGCAAATATTCTTTCTTTGGAAGGTAAAATCATACAAAAACTTGATTGTAAAGAACTCGCGTCTGGAGTTAAAACAAATTTAGATAACGGAATATATTTTATCCAACTAATTAGTCAATATGAAACTTCTTTGTTGAAAATCATCATTGAGTGATCATGTCTTGCTGAAAAATTTCATTTTTTAAAACTATCCTATCTTTTCTATAAGTATGTCAGATATTCGTTATAATCTCAGAGGAGTTTCCGCCGGCAAGGAAGATGTGCACAATGCAATCAAGAACGTTGATAAAGGCTTGTTTCCACAAGCATTTTGCAAAATCGTTCCTGATTATCTTTCTGGAGATGAGGAATATTGTATCGTAATGCATGCCGATGGTGCCGGAACGAAATCGTCACTTGCCTACATGTATTGGAAAAAAACAGGAGACATTTCTGTTTGGAAAGGAATCGCACAAGATGCATTAATCATGAACATCGATGATCTTTTATGTGTTGGAGCTACAGATAAAATTTTACTTTCTTCTACCATAGGTCGAAATAAAAACCTTGTTCCAGGTGAGGTGATTTCGGCCATCATTAATGGAACAGAAGAACTTTTAGAAACTCTTCGTAATCAAGGAATCGGAATTCACTCAACTGGCGGTGAAACCGCTGATGTTGGCGATTTAGTGCGAACAATCATTGTTGATTCAACAGTTGTTTGTCGCATGAAACGTTCAGAAGTTGTTTCCAATCATACTATTCAAGATGGTGATGTTATTGTTGGATTGGCTTCTTTTGGTCAAGCAAGTTATGAAACTGAATATAACGGTGGAATGGGCTCAAATGGTTTAACATCTGCTCGTCACGATGTGTTTAATAAAACGCTTGCTGCAGATTTTCCTGAAAGTTTTGATCCTAGTGTTCCAAGTGATCTTGTTTATTCAGGTTCTAAAAACCTTACCGATTCAGTTGAAAACTCACCAATTAATGCTGGTAAATTGGTATTGTCACCTACACGAACTTACGCCCCCGTTATCAAACAAATTTTAGATAAACATCGATCTGATATTCACGGGATGGTTCATTGTTCTGGTGGCGCACAAACGAAAGTGCTTCATTTTGTAGAAAACGTCCACATCATCAAAAACAATTTATTTCCAATACCACCTTTATTTAAATTGATTCAAGAAGAGTCAGGAACAGAATGGAAAGAAATGTATAAGGTTTTCAATATGGGTCATCGCATGGAAATCTATGTTTCGCCTGAAATTGCAAATTCTATTATTGAAATTTCTAAATCATTCAATATAGATGCGCAGATTGTTGGTCGAGTTGAAAAAAATGAAGGTAAAAAATTGACGATAGAATCGGTTTACGGTACGTTTGAGTATTAAAAAAATAAAGATACAGGCAGATGTTTTGTTGTAATAAACGGTTTTAGTTTTAGTAGAGTCAAGTAGCGACTTGACTCTACTAAAACAGAACTAAAACCAAAACAAAACCCCAGCCCATAAAAGTGATTTATGAGTGATTTATTATCGAAATTAGAAGCTATTCATTACCGATTCGTTGAGGTAGGCACCAAAATCGTCGATCCAGATATTATTTCCGATATGGATCGATATGTGAAGTTGAACAAAGAATACCGTGATTTAGAAGAAATTGATAACGTTTACAAAGAATATAAAAACCTCATCGATAATCTAAAAAGTTCAAAGGAACTGCTCGAATTAGAGACTGATCCTGAGATGCGCGAAATGGCGAAAGAAGAAATCGATGAAATGGAACAGAGAAGACCGATTCTTGAAGAAGAAATCAAGTTAATGTTGATTCCAAAAGATCCTGAAGATGACAAAAATGCCATTATGGAATTACGTGCCGGTACAGGCGGTGATGAGGCATGTATCTTTGTGGAAGATATTTTTAGAATGTATACTATGTTTTTTAAAGAAATGGGTTGGCAATACGAAATATTAAACTCTTCTGAAGGAACAACGAAAGGATACAAGGAGATTTCAATGGAAATAACTGGCTTAGGACTTTACGGAATGTTAAAGTTTGAATCAGGTGTACACCGTGTACAACGTGTTCCCGAGACTGAATCACAAGGTCGTGTTCATACATCTGCAATTACAGTTGCAGTATTACCAGAAGCAGAAGAAGTCGATTTTGAACTAGACATGAACGATGTGCGAAAAGATACCTTCCGTGCATCTGGTGCAGGTGGACAGCACATTAACAAAACAGAATCGGCGATTCGATTGACCCATATTCCTACTGGAACTGTAGTTGAATGTCAAGATGGTCGTTCACAGCATAAAAACTTAGAAAAAGCGATATCTGTATTGCGTTCTCGACTTTACCAAGCAGAATTGGATCGTGTGCACAATGAACGTGCAGCACACCGAAAAACGCTTGTCTCAACAGGTGACCGATCAGCAAAAATCAGAACCTATAACTATCCTCAAGGAAGAATTACTGATCACCGTATTAATAAAACCATCTATAATTTAAGTGCTTTTATGAATGGTGATATGAAAGAAATGATTGATTCGCTGAAGCTTGCCGAGAATGCAGAAAAACTGAAAGGTCAGGAAGTTTTTTAGGTTAAAAACCCCTTGAGATATCCTTTTATTTTTTTTCATCAGCAATTTTAACCTTTTAACAAAAATTCATCATTCAGTTCATAGGGTGTAACGATATTTGCACCATGAAAAAATATCTCTTCACCCTATTTCTTCTTTTTGCTTTTACAAGTTTCTCTCAAGAGAAGTTTACCTTGAGTGGAACTGTTTCAGATTCTACTAAAGGAGAGGAATTAATCAATGCAACGATAAAAGTAAAAGGCCAAAACATCGGTACTCAATCCAATGAATATGGATTTTATTCAATCACTTTAGCAGCAGGGACTTACACCTTTGTTTTTGTGACATTGGGATATGAAGCAAAAGAAGAAACCGTCGATTTAACGAAAAACACACAGTTGAATTTCAAATTGGTCAACTCCAATGAAAAAATCAAGGAGTTTGCAGAAGTGAATGTGACTGCTAAAAAATTAGATCAACAATTAACCGACCCAATTATGGGTGTGGAGCGTCTTGACCCAACTGCAATTGCAAAAATCCCCGTTCTGTTAGGTGAAAAGGACATCATTAAAACAATGCAACTGCTTCCTGGGGTTAAAAGTGCTGGTGAAGGTAATGCTGGATTCTATGTTCGTGGTGGAGCAGCTGACCAAAACTTAATTTTATTAGATGAGGCTCCAGTTTACAACGCATCGCATTTATTGGGATTCTTTTCTACGTTCAATTCAGATGCAATCAAAGACGCCGTTTTATACAAAGGAAATCAACCTGCCAATTTCGGTGGAAGACTTTCTTCCGTAATGGATATCAAAATGAACGAAGGAAATAACAAGCGTTTTAATGTGAGTGGTGGTGTTGGAGTTATATCATCGCGCTTGAATGTGGAAGGTCCTATTATCAAAGATAAGGCATCGTTTCTTATTTCTGGGCGTAGAACCTATGTCGATATGTTTCTAAAAGCAACAGATCAATTCAAAGAAAATAAGCTATATTTCTATGATTTAAATGCAAAAGTAAACTACCGCATCAATCAGAAAAATCGCGTATTCATGTCAGGTTATTTCGGTCGAGATAAATTGGGTTTAGGAGATGCCTTTGGAATCAATTGGGGCAATGCAACTGGAACCATTCGATGGAACCATATCGTAAACGATAAGTTATTTTCAAATACATCAGTCATTTACAGTTCGTATGATTACTTGATTGGGATTTCAAATGAGGATGTAAATTTTGACATCAAATCATCGATTAAAGATGTAAACATCAAACAGGAATTTCAGTATTTCATGAATACCCGAAACAAAATTCGCTTTGGAATTAACGCGATTCATCATGGAATTATCCCTGGTCAAATTGATGCAAGTGAAGGTTCAGGAATTAACCCACTTAAATTAACAACCAATAAATCACTTGAGGCAGCCGCTTTCGTGACAAACGATTGGACCGTTTCAGAAAAATTCACAGTTAGTTATGGTCTTCGATTGAGCACATTCTCATTACTAGGAAATGGTAAGAATGTATATTCCTACAATGATGAAGGCGATGTTCTTGATACGGTGGTTTATGAAAACAATTCTTTTGTAAAAACATATCCTATTTTAGAACCTCGCGTTTCAATGAGTTATTTGTACTCCAAATCAGCCTCAATCAAAGCGGCTTATTCGAGAAACGCTCAGTACATTCATTTAATTTCGAATACAACTACGACCTCTCCTACTGATCTTTGGATTCCTTCTAGTTTGAATACAAAACCAGAAATTTCAGATCAAATATCTTTAGGTTGGTTCAAGAATTTCAAAGAAAATACCTATGAATTGAGCATTGAAACGTATTATAAATCAATGTTGAATCAAATTGATTACCGCAATGGAGCGAATACCCAAGCCAATGAATTAATAGAAGGCGAATTGTTGTACGGAATTGGTCGCGCGTATGGCGTTGAGTTAATGTTAAAAAAGAAAAGTGGTAAATTTACAGGTTGGTTAGGTTACACACTTTCGCGTTCAGAACGAAAAATTGAAGGCATTAGCAACAACGAATGGTACGCAGCTAGACAGGATAGAACCCATGACATTTCTATTGTTGGGATTTACGATATCACACCAAAACTTTCAATTTCGGCACTGTTCGTTTATTATACTGGAAACGCAGTCACGTTCCCATCTGGGAAATATACAGTTGGTGGTACAACACAATACTTGTATACTGAAAGAAACGGCTATCGAATGCCAGCATACCATCGAATGGATTTGGGGGTAACGTGGTTAAGAAAAAAT
Source organism: Crocinitomicaceae bacterium (assembly GCA_044233275.1). Classification (GTDB taxonomy): domain Bacteria; phylum Bacteroidota; class Bacteroidia; order Flavobacteriales_D; family Crocinitomicaceae; genus M0103. The sequence goes on from JBIIKG010000107.1 coordinate 7,128, forward strand.
ACCGAAAAATTTGAAAGTAGTTGGAATTTCTCAATCTATAACCTATACGGTAGAGAAAATGCCTTTACAATTACTTTTAGACAAAATGAGGATAATCCAAATGTAACAGAGGCCGTTCAAACTTCTTTGTTTAGATGGGTTCCTTCTGTTACTTACAATTTTAAATTTAAATGATATGAAATCTATAATTAAACTATCCTTTTTCTTCATTTTACTGGGATTTGTAAGTTCTTGTGAAAAAGTCATTGAAGTAGATATTAATGATAAAGATCCTCGGTATGTGATTGAAGGATTCGTTACGCTTGGTGAAACAACTCATCGTGTGTCAATTACTAAATCTCAAAATCTTAGCGAATCTTCAGTTACTCCAAGTGTTGATAATGCAATTGTTGTTATAAGTGATGATTTGGGAAATTCTCAAACAATGTCACTTGTGTCACCCGGAATTTATGAAGCGACAGCTTATCCAGTTGCTGAAGGTAGAACCTATACATTGAGTGTCAATATCGATTCTGAAGTATTTGTTGCGAGTGGTAAAATGATGCAAGATGTAGTGATTGACACACTTGAAACTTTTGCTTTTTCTTTTGGACCTACATCCATAAATGCGCTTGTCCCTGTGCGACAAGATCCAGGAGGAATTGATAATTATTACAAGTTTAATATCATTGCTAACGATATCTTAAAACCAGGAATTTTTATCCAGGAAGACGCATACAACGATGGGAATTTAATGATGGAACCAATCTTCGCAGATGGGATTGAAAGTGGCGACACAGTAGACGTTGAAATGTTTGGAATTGACGAATCGGTCTTTAAATACTTCTATACGCTTCAGCAAAATGAACAAGGCGCTACACCTGCAAATCCATCTTCGAATTTTTCTGGCGGATGCTTGGGTTATTTTTCAGTAAGAACGAAAAGTGTTAAGCAAATCGTGATTCCATAAAATCAAAACTATTTCTTTCCGTATTTTTGACAAAAATTGATTTTCAGTATGACACGCAAAGAACTCATCGAACAAATTCGAATTAAACAATCCTTCCTTTGTGTAGGTCTCGATACTGATTTATCGAAAATTCCTCCTCATCTTTTGGAGACCGAAGATCCTATTTTTGAATTCAATAAAGCGATTATCGATGCAACAAAAGATTTTGCTGTAGCCTATAAACCAAATATTGCGTTTTACGAATGTTATGGTCCAAAAGGCTGGGAATCACTTAAAAAAACCATTGATTACATTCCAAAAAATATCTTTACCATTGCCGATGCAAAGCGCGGTGACATTGGAAATACTTCTACTTATTACGCAAAGACATTCTTTGAACACTTGAATTGTGATTCAGTTACCGTTGCGCCATACATGGGTGAGGACAGTGTGACACCTTTTCTTGAATTCGACACCAAGTGGGTCATTTTACTCGCCCTAACTTCGAACAAAGGAGCCAATGATTTTCAGTTCACACAAGATGCTAGTGGGGAAGAATTGTACAAAAAAGTCCTGCGTAAATCATGCGAATGGGGAAGCGATGAAAATCTCATGTTTGTAGTTGGTGCAACACGTGCGGAAGGCATCGGTGAAGTACGCAAAATGGTTCCCAATCACTTCTTTTTAGTCCCGGGTGTTGGTGCACAAGGCGGTTCATTAGAAGATGTTGCCAATTACGGATGGAACAAAGATTGTGGTTTATTGGTCAATTCATCCCGTGGAATTATCTATGCATCAAGCGGACATGATTTTGCGGAAAAGGCAGCTATTGAAGCTGAAAAATTGCAACAAGAAATGGCGAAAATTATTCTTGAAAAAGGACTTTAAAACGTTACTTTTTGAAAATCTTGACTTTTGATCTTAAAGCATATTTTATGACAAAGATTTTCTTGTTTCTCGTTTCCTATTTTTTGCTGACTTCCTGTGTTCAAGGTCAAAACAATCCCTTCAACGAGTCGAATCAAACTGAAGTTACAGCTGAAGAAATTGATTCACTTCCCATTCACCAGCGACTAAAGGACAGAGCACTTTCCTTAAAAGTCTATCTAAAAAAGTATCCCAATTACAGTCAAAAAACAGCCATTCTAATCGATATGCGCCAACATTCAGGCAAAAAACGCTTATTTGTCTATGACTTAGATTCGATGAAAATTCTGAGTAGCAGTTTAGTTTCACACGGCAGTGGTTCCGAAACGGGAATAAAAGACAGCTTACAATTTAGCAATACGCCAAATTCATACATGTCCTCGCTTGGGAAATATAAAATTGGTGGTTCTTACATTGGTAATTTCGGGAAATCATACAAACTGCATGGATTAGACGCAACCAACAA
>JBIIKG010000011.1:0-30398 GCA_044233275.1 Crocinitomicaceae bacterium
TTAGCTAAAAAATCATTGAGCGAGGATGAATGATAGTTCTCCCATTGCTTCGCTAGCAAATGGTCAAAAAATAAATCAATTGCGATTCCAGTTACTTTGGGTAGGTGCGGGTACAATTGATGCATTAATTCAAGTACCGCATAATGATGGTCGATGTATTGATCTATTGCACGATGAAGAATAATTCCTTTTTTTTGGAGGTCTGAAAAACGATCTAAATCCTTTCCTTTAACGAAATCACCAAACAGATTGGCGTACATCAAAGAGGGGTCGTTATCTGAAAAATAAAGGTGACCGAGGAAATTCATCTATCGAAGATACAAAAAAAACTCCCGTTTCAACGGGAGTTTCGATCAGTATTCGTCTTCGTTAAACAGGAAATCCTCTCTTGAAGGATAATCCGGCCATATTTCCTCTATACTTTCGTATATATCACCTTCGTCTTCTAAATCTTGCAAGTTTTCTACAACCTCAAGTGGAGCTCCAGCTCGTATAGCATAATCGATCAATTCATCTTTCGACGCCGGCCATGGGGCGTCCTCTAGATATGATGCAAGCTCTAATGTCCAGTACATCTTTCTCCTTTTTTAAATGGTTAATTTTGCGCAAAAATAGACTTTATTTAATTTTTTGCAAACTTTAGTTCAAAAAGATTCAAATTCTTTTATCCACAAGTTGTGTTTTCCTTTTAAATACGTGGTTTCCAAGGTTGTTCAATGGCTCCTATATCGAGTGTTAATTTTCTGCCTAAAACAAATAAATAATCACTTAAGCGATTCATATACTGTAAAATCATAGGAGCAACAAACTCATGCGCATTCAAATCAACAATGATTCGTTCACCTCTTCGACAAACACAACGAGCAATGTGACAATAAGAAACAGTAGTATGGCCACCTGGTAAAATAAAATGCTTCATTTCAGGAAGCTTTTCTTCCATTTCATCCATCCAATTTTCTAATGCTTCAATATCTGAAACCATTAAATCAGGAATTTTCATTGATGATTTTTCTGGATCAGAAGCTAAACTTGAGCCAATTGTAAACAAGCGATCTTGAATCTCGATTAATTGCGTTTTGTATAATTCATCAATATCTTGATCGCGAATCAAACCAATGTAAGAGTTTAATTCATCGACTGTTCCATATGATTCAATGCGAAGGGAACATTTCGGAACACGTGTTCCTCCGATTAAACCAGTTTCACCTGTATCTCCCTTTTTTGTATAAATTTTCATACTTGATTTTTAGATAAAACATCCAATTGATGTTTAAGTTCTTCAATTCTTAATTTCTTTCCTTGTAATCGTATGTTTTGAGATGTTTCAGTATGAAACCGATGCACATTTTCTAAATAATGCAACTGAAATTTTAACCATTCTTCATCACTCATCGATTTTCCATAATTTTCCATCTCTATACGCAGTTTCGCAGAGACAATGAAATAATCAGGTCTACCGAGATAATCGTGGTCGGCATCACACATAATTTGTTCTAGGAGATTCTTTGGTTTTGCGCCATGTTTAGTTGATGAAATTATTGCTTCAACTTGCAAAATTTGTTCAGGTGAATAGCCATACTTCGGTAAATTGTTTTTTGCAAGCTGCACGGCAAAATCTTCATTTTCAACATAACGGAATATAAAACCTGAGTCATGATACAATACTGCAGTGCGAAGAATTAACATGGAATCTTCATCTAATCCCTCTAATTTTGCAAATCGAATGGCTGCTTTCTCAACATTCATTGTGTGATTCAAATCGTGGTAAATCAGTTCGTCTGGCATCAATGAACGCAAACGATTGACAATGTCCTTTCTCATTTGATTGAAATCAATTGATGACAAACCGCATAGGATACGCAGTTCCCGAGAAGCATTTTTTTCATCGCCATCATGACTAAACGTTGGTTTAAGCGAAGTCAAATACGACATAATCATGTGTCCGCCTCGTTTATGAATACTAACTTCGCCTCGATTTTGATAATTGAAATATTTTTCAACTTGCTTTTGGATTGATTCGGTAATCGTAATATAACCTGGCTTGGAGACTTGTTCTGCACGTGCAGCGATGTTCACTGTGTCACCCCAGACATCAAAACTTATTTTGTATTTACCAATTATGCCTGCAACCAAAGGTCCCATATGTAAACCAATTCGGATTTCCCAATAGTCTCTGTTCACGGCTCGAGCAATATTTCGCTCATTTTGCATGAAATTACGAATTTCAATTGCTGCTAAACAAGCACGTACTGCCGGTTCAGGATAATTTTCAGTTACTCCAGCTAATGCCATGTAGGAATCCCCAATTGTTTTGATTTTTTCTAATTTGTACCGTTGAATTATTTCATCAAAACTTGTAAAATAGTATTCTAGTTTTTTTAATAAACGGATTGGTTTTATATCGCGCGATTTCAGAGAGAAATCAACGAAGTCAGTAAATAATACAATTCCATTTTCTACTCTTTTTGGTGAGAATTTATTACTTGTACTTAAATCTTCAAGTACTTTAGCAGGAAAAATATTATTCAGCAATTGATTGATCCGTTGATCTTTGTAATAGAGTGATTTAAACACCTCTATTTTGGCTCTAATCAAATTTGGGTTGAAGGGAGCGGTGATATAGTCGACAGCACCTTCATTTAATCCTTTTACCATTTTTGCACCAGATGATGGAAACGCAGTAATAGCTATTTTGTAAATATTTTTTAGGTTACCAATAGCTTTTCGAAATGGCAATGAATCGATTTCTTCGAAGTTGTTCGTATCGATGTTGATTAGTAGAATACCAATTTCCTTTTGAGTCAAAAGAGGTAAAGCATCCTCAATAGTATTAGCTTGGAGAATATTATTACCACCACCGGATAAAATTTCTTTCAAACCTTTTCGATTCTTACTATTTTCATCAATGATAAGTATGTTTATAAATCGCTCCATTCAAATAAACTTTCGGCTAAAAGTAATGATTCATTCGTTAAATGAAATTCAAATTAATATTTAGTTAAAGTATAATTCGAGTTTTCTTGCAGGCCAAAGGAATATTAATTTAGGTGAAAAGCAGAACGAATAACTAGATTTTCGAAAATGCTTCTTCGATTGTAGTAGAAATCTGAAGTAAATCTAATAAACGTTGTATAACTCCGTCAACCATAACATCCGGACAAGATGCACCAGAGGTCACAATAATATCGAGTGGACTTGTTTTATTCGGAATATATTGTGTTGTTTTTTCAAGTGTTTTCGAGTGAATACTGAAGTGTTCGATAAGTTCAGTTGAAATAAGTTCGTCTTTAGATCGTATAAAATACGTAGGTAATTTAGATTCTAATAATTCCACTAAATGGGTGGTATTTGAACTGTTGTATCCTCCGATTACCAATGCAAAATCGGCATCTTTTTCCAGTAAACCAAATGTTGCTGATTGATTATCATTTGTTGCGTAGCATAAGGTATCACGTGTATCAGCTATATGCTCTTTAATGTGCTCAATTCCATATTTTTCAATCATCGTTTTTCTCAGGTAATCAGTAATTTCTTGCGTTTCTGTGGCAAGCATTGTTGTTTGATTGACTACGCCAATTTTTGTGAGATCAATTGTTGGATCGAACCCTTCTGTATATTTCCCTTGAAAAAATGATAAAAATTGTTCTGATGAAATTTCTTTTTTAATAAATTGTTGAATTATTGCTGCCTCTTTGATGTCTTTTATGATTAAAACGGGAGCATTTTGAGCACTTCGTGAAAAGGTTGCTCTCGTTTCTTCGTGGTTATATTTACCGTGAATTATGACAGTATGCTTATCTAAGCCAAGTTTTTCTGAACGATTCCATACCTTTTCTACAAAAGGACATGTTGTGTTGTAAGAAGCAACATTAACACCAATTTTTTTTAAAATTGATTCTATTTCAACTGTGGTTCCAAATGCAGGTATTATAACAACATCTTCTGCATTAATTTCTGACCATGGGATTAATTGAGATCCGTCCGTATCTTGGATAAATTTTATTCCATTGCTCGTTAAATCTTCGTTCACGTCGGGATTGTGAATCATTTGACTTAGCAAATAAATCTTTTTATCAGGATTCTCCTTTAATGCTTTATAGGAGATTTCAATGGCATTTTCTACGCCGTAGCAAAATCCAAAATGACGCGCTACAATGAATCGTACTTCACCGAAATCAATAATAGAAGGAGAGAAATCTTTCTTTCTTGGGTCTTCTAATTTCCGTTGAGCCTTCAAACGACTAATAATTGGTGATCGATAAAATGCAGGGATTTCGAATTGTTTCATTGCTTGTTTTTGGTAAAACGAATTTGTGAACTATTTGTTTGAATTACAATCATTCAATTTACACGATGATTCGATATTCAAAAGTACAACTAAATCCTATTTTAAAACAGAAAAGGCCACCAAATTGGTAGCCATTTTCTTTGTTAATCGGAAATCTTAATGAATTGGAATGTTTAAATCTTTGTTGTGTTTCACTTTGAAGCTAAAGTCAATGACCTTGTTTTCTTTAGGTTTAAGTGTAAATGTCCACTCAAGAGCTCCGGTTCGATCATCGTATCTTGCTTTTGCTAAATCAATTGGTTCAATCGTAATGTCAGCATTTGTGGTAATTGGAATTTGATCTTGAATTACAATATCAATCGCTGTTGCTTTGATATTTTTAACTTCGATTGAATATGCGAAGTTTCTTTCTTTCTTGTCACCAATCACTTTTTCCTTTAATTCTTTTTTCAAAAGAGTACGCTTAATCACAATGTTTTGGTCACGACCCAAACTCAAGCTTAATGTATCCTCCATTGCTGTTGGATCGATATAAGTCTCTCCTATGTAACTACCGTCAAAGAAAATATTTGCTTCTGCTGGAACCATGCCTAATTCATCTAATTTGGTGATTTGTGCAACTAGGTAGACAGAGTTGTCCAATTTTGGAACTGAGAAATATTTGTATTCCGCGTCTAAATCAGCCGTTTTAATTAATACCATGTGTTGCTCATTATTCGATTTGATTGAATAGGGTAAATCAATTTTAAATTCAATTGAAGATAATTGACGGATTGTTTGTACAAACATATCCGATGTTAATGCATCTTTCTCAATGGTATTAGAATAAGCGTAACCTTTTTCGGAAAGTTCTTCTTTTTGCATCGATGGTGCAGCGTTCATGTTGATGCTTTTATATTGGTCATTTCGGTAAGCATAATAATCAATATACCAAGGGTGTAAAGTTGGTTTTGTTTTATTCATGTATGGATTATTTGTTGAAATGTTCAATTTTACATTGTCCCAATCCAAACCACAGTTTTGATAAACATTTGCTTTATACGTTAAATTGATTTTACTCGTTAAACCATCACTTCTTAAGTCATAGCTTGGGGTCCAACCGGCATTTGATACCAAGTATGAAAAATTGATTTTTCCAGTGGCAGCTTCTTTACATGAAACAGTAATTGTTAATCGGTGAATTGGACCTTTTTTAGCTGGATTCATATCATTATTATTCTGATAATTTCTTAAATCGGCTAAGCGTTCATCCATTCCTTGGCGCTTTTCTAGCTTATCAGCTTTACGTTTATTAAGAGCTTGAATCTTCTTGTTTAATTCGGTCATTTTAAGGGTGTAATAGTCAACAGCCTGTTTTAAAAGATTGATTGAATCATTCACTTTTCCCTGGCCACGGATAGCACCATTATTAGCGAGAATGTTTTTTGTTGCCATTAAAACATCCAATTCATCTTGAATTTCTTGTAAGTCGTAAGCAACAATTTTGATTGAATCTTCAATTAGTAAAATGTCCTTTCTGATTTTTAATGGTAAACCATCGACACTTGCAGGCTCAGGTTTCGGGTAATACAAACTGTATTTAGAATCCATTAAAATGACATTTCCTGTCGCTTTTACTTGTAAACTTTTGGCATCGATGAATGGGCTTACTCCATCAATGATGATTTCTGTGATTCCTGGTTTAACGGTGTAAGATGCCCGATTGAAAATTTGTGCACCTTGTGCGTAAACGGTAACTTCATACATCGAAGATTTGATGATTTCTTTTTCGGTTGCAGATGATAAAAAAGCGCTGAAAAGAAATGAACTGATAATTAAAATATTTTTCATGTTAATGTGTTTTTATGCTGATACATGATGAACCAATTTCGGTTCAATCTAAATTGATAATTACATGAAATTGAAAGCTATTTTTAGATTAGTATTTTCTTTTAGAACCTTTAAGATTTTCTCTATTTGTTTGGTTATCATGGCTTTTTGGTCGAATTTCTCCGTTTATTATGAATCCAAGAATTTTTTATTTTCAAAAGCAAAAAATCTTCCTTCTACGAAAACTGCTTTACTGCTAGGTACCAGTAAAAAGTTAAGGAATGGGAATGATAATTTGTATTTCAATTACCGTATTGATGCCTGTTTGGACTTGTTTCGTTCGGGAAAAGTTTCACATATATTAATTAGTGGTGATAATGGCAGCAAGGAATATAACGAACCTCAGGATATGAAAAACGAATTAATTTCCAGGGGAATTCCAAGCGAAAAGATCACTTTAGATTTCGCTGGATTTGATACCTATGATTCTGTTTTAAGGGCAAAAATGATTTTTGGTCAACAGTCATTCATCGTTGTTTCGCAAAAATTTCACAATCAAAGAGCAGTGTATATCGCACGAAGAAATGGAATTCATGCATATGGATACAATGCCCGTGATGTCAAGAAAATGAATGGCTTGAAAACCAAAATCAGAGAATTTTTCGCTTGTTTGAAGGCGTATATTGAAGTGAAGGTTAAGGTAAGCCCAACTTATTTAGGAGAAAGAGTATTGATAAGATAAGGACATTTAAAGTTCTGTGCTTTCCTAGAATGAATTAAAAAAGGCTGTCATTTATTGACAGCCTTTTCCTTTATAAAAATTGTTTTTATTATTTTTTGATAAATCGAGAAGTTAATCTCGCACCATCTTCTGTCGTAAGAATTATCAAATAACTTCCAGTCTCTAGGTGTGAAACATCAATGTTGTTTAAATCAGATACGTTTGTTTGAACAAAAGCACCCATCATTGAAATTATCTCAATCTGTTTTAGGATTGTTGATCCTAAAACTTCAATGTTTAATAATTGATCTGTAGGATTAGGGTAAATACGAATCAAATCATTCGTTAAATCATTCAATCCTGCAGTTGAAGTTACTATTATTGTTTCTGTTGCAGCTGTAACGCTTTGTCCATTCGTATTATATGCAGTCAATTCGACTGTATAAGTTCCTGGATTATTGAAGGTGATATCTGGATTTTGAGAAATATTTGTTGTACTATTTGCAAAAATCCATCCTGCAGCTGGATTAACTGACCAAGACCAAGCACTTGGACAAATTGTTGATGCATCGTCAAAATTAACTGTTGTTCCTTCAGGAACGGTCGTTGCACTTGCAGCAAAATCAGCAACTGGTAAATCAACCATACCTTCCGTTAAAATCATCGGAGTATTAATAGCTGGATTACAGATTAAATCAATTTTACCTGAAGGCCATTTGATAATTATAGAATCAATTGCTGTGGCAGCACCAATCCCAAAATGAACATTCATTGTTCCCATGTGTCTGAAACCAATTCCTGATTGAACATCACGAATTTGTTTACCCCATGCACCGTATATTTCTACACGTGCACCTATTCCATTGCTATTACTTTCAATTCCTTTTAATTGAAGTTTTGTCCAATTGTTAGAATTTGAGCTACTATAATAGACCGTATTTCCATTTTGAACATCAAGAAATCCATCATTATTCAAATCGCCAACTGCTCCCACATTCATAGAGTAACTTACAGCAGTAAAAGTATTATCACCATTATTAAACATGATTTTCCCGTTTGTAAATACATCAGCCCAACCATCATTATTAAAGTCGTATGAAACATATTCAATACTCTGATTCGGGAATACATCCCAACCACTTCCTGCAGTAATATCTGTAAAGGTGCCATCTCCATTATTGTGCATAAATTTATGACCACCATCAGTGAATGAGCTAGCTCCAATTACCGCATCTAAGAATCCATCATTGTCGAAATCATTCCAGGCAGATGACCAAGTTTGAACTGAATCAGCCATATTAGAAGGAACTGAGACATTTGTAAATGTTCCATCCCCATTATTTCGATGTAATTCGTTTATTTTGGCAGTGTTAAATCCACCTCGACATTTCGCAATAAACAAATCTGAAAAACCATCATTGTTGTAATCTACCCAAATAGAACCGTAATTACCACCATTCGGATGATCACCAATTCCGCCTTGATTAAATTGTAGATTTCCAGCGCCATCGTTCATATAATAGACATTTGGTGCAACATCATGGCAAACAAATGCATCTAAATTTCCATCATTATTGAGATCTGTGAAATTACTTCTTTGAGAAAAAACATATTGCGCACTTGAAACTTGCGTAAAATCTGTTCCAGTACTGTTTGATTTCATAAAAGTCACACCATTACCAGAGCCATACAGCAAATCGCCATAGCCATCTTTATTGTAATCAGCAATTGCCATACTCCAAGAAGGCATATAGGTTGCAGGTGTTGTTGTAAAATTTACAGGGTTAAAACCACCACCAACTTGTTGATAATGAATTTGAACGTAATTAGAAGCAACACTTACGATATCATCCAATAAATCACCATTCATATCTGCAACGGCAATTTTATAATCACCTGTTATAGTCGAAATATTTTGAGGATTGAAAGTCACTTCATTGGGGTTTACCACTATCGGAGGAGTTTCTATTAATTCAAAAACAAAACCAGTTGATGACCATCTATTGTCAAAACCTATTGTATATTCAGTCCCTTGTGTCACTTGAAAAGTAACCACGCACAGATATCCTGTTCCATTGTCATCGTCACCAGCAACACATGCCAATGCCCCACAATTACCTACATAAATATTTACACGGTTGTCAATTCCAGTATTCGGTGTGAAATCTGTTGTGACAGTTACAGTGTAATCTGCTGTTGGAGTGTATTTGTACCATTTACCTGCAGTCGCACCCGTTCCACCTGATGCACAAACAGGGTCTGGAACTTCGGTTCCGTTAATAGCATCCAACGTATAAGTTCCTGCTGTAATAACTTGAGCAGTACTGCACGTTGCTTGAGCAAACAGAGAACTGAATGCGGACAAAAACGTAAATGTAGTTAGTAGTATTTTTTTCATGGTTAGAGTATTTAATCGCAAGTGCTGATTGAGTTTATAAAATCTTTTAACAACTGAACGCCTTCTTCATGAACAAGCGTTCTGCCAAGTAAGGGCATTCTATTACTTTCAGAGGTCGAACTAAGTCTAAAATGCATCATTGATTTAGGGACATTTCCGGGAACAATGATTTCGATAAGTAAAGGGTCTAATGCTTCATCTGGTTCAACACAAATTCCCATATTTTGAGAATTAACTGTCTCTGAAAAGGCAAGTCGCAAAGGGCGATAGTCGCAATGGCTATTTTCACGGTGACAATGCGCACAATTGACATCAAGGTAGGATCTTAAACGCAACCTTAAGGGATGACTAGCATCATTGTAATCAATAGTTGAAACAATACTTGAAGGAAGATTATTTTCTAAATATCCAATATCAATAAGTTTTGATAACTGATTAGATGTACCATCAGAATAATCGTAATCAAAATTGAGGTTTTGAGGTTTTATCCCAATTGGAATACCGACACCATTGTCTTTGTGGCAGATTAAACACTCTGTTGCAGACGGAATTCTGTAGTTAGTTGATTTAGTTTCGCTTCCTTGAATCCAAGATAGATTTTTATAACTTCCGTCCATGCTCAAAACAGCATCAGTTTGCTCATCATTCCAAACATATTCTGCAAAAATCCAACCATCTGACTTACGAATCATGATGCGCGTTTCAATTATTTTAGTATCGCCGTTTGGGAGAACATTGTTATAATAAAAATTCTTAATTAATACAGCGCCTACAGGGAATTCTAGAATTTCGTGATCACCATTGTAGCTTGCTTTTAATCCTTTTGGCATCCAAACAAAGCGTTTTTTTAGCGCGTAATCAGTGAACAAGGAACTTGCAGGTTTGTATGGAATAACGCCTTCGACAGGAATTTGATTCTTCATTGGAAGTGTGAAAAAACCATATTCGGATAATTTTTGATAGGGAACTTTGGTTAAATCTACGCTCACACCATTTTCTCCAGGAGTATTTTCGGGTATTGGCTCAATAACCTTGTCTTTTCTGCAGCTTTGCACAGTGAATAACATTACCAGAATTAATGGGAACAAAAGAAAAAATAAAAATTTATCCGATGTATGTTTCTTCATTATATAAGAGTAATAGACTAAATTTCAATAACTAGACGCACAAATCCACCATACGATGCTGTGAAGATAATAAAAAAATGAAACAGATTCAATTTGATTTCACAAAACTTCAACTCCCTTATTAAAGTAATTTATAGCGCGTGTTTACAATTAAAAATATAAAGTTTAAACCAGCGCTTTAATTTCTAAAATAATACGTTCAGCAAGTTCATTTGCTTTTTGTTCGTTTTCACTTTCAGAATAGATACGAATGATCGGCTCAGTATTACTTTTGCGTAAATGCACCCATTCTTTTCCAATATAGATTTTTACGCCATCCGTTGTATCAACTTCTTCATGAGCATAGTTGATAGTCATATGCATCAATAACTGATCAACATCGATATCTGGCGTTAATTCAATTTTGTTTTTTGAAATGGTGTATTTTGGATAACTATCTCTTAGTTGAGAAACGGTCATTTTCTTATGTGCTAAATGGCTCAAGAATAATGCAATTCCAACCAATGAATCGCGACCATAATGTAATTCTGGATAAATTACTCCACCATTTCCTTCACCACCAATTACTGCATTCGTTTCTTTCATTTTAGTCACTACATTCACCTCACCAACTGCAGCGGCAGAATAGAGTAAGCCACGATTTTCTGTAACATCTCTTAAAGCGCGAGTAGATGATAAATTGGATACAGTAGCTCCTGGTGTGTGTGTTAAAACGTAATCAGCCACTGCCACCAATGTGTATTCTTCTCCGAACATTGAACCGTCTTCACAAACCAAGGCCAAACGATCTACGTCTGGGTCAACCGTGATTCCAACATCTGCACCGACTTCTTTGATTTTATCGGATAGATCTGTTAAATGTTCGGGTAAAGGTTCTGGATTGTGTGGGAAATGACCTGTTGGTTCACAGTAAAGCTCAGTAATTTTGTTCACTCCTAACGCTTTTAATAATGCAGGTACAAAAATTCCTCCTGTAGAATTTACAGCGTCAACTACAACTGAAAAATTTGCTGCTTCAATAGCTCTCTTATCTACTAAAGGTAAAGCGAGTATGGCGTCAATATGTTTTTGTAAATAGGTTTCATCAACAGTCACTTTTCCTAAATCATCTACTTCAGCAAAATCGAATGCTTCATTTTCAGCAATTGCCAACACTTCTTCTCCATCACTTCCCGAAATAAATTCACCTTTTTCATTCAATAATTTCAAGGCATTCCATTGTTTTGGGTTGTGACTTGCTGTTAAGATGATTCCACCTTGCGCTTTTTCGATAGGTACAGCTACTTCAACAGTTGGCGTAGTTGACAAACCTAAATTGATTACGTCAATTCCTAATCCCACCAATGTTGAAACAACTAAATCGGAAATCATTTGTCCCGAAATACGTGCATCACGTCCGATCACCACTTTTAAAGCTTGACCTTCATTTCGATTCTTTAACCATGTTCCATATGCTGCTGCAAATTTTACAGCATCAATTGGTGTTAATCCTTGATCAACTTTTCCGCCAATCGTTCCGCGGATTCCTGAGATAGATTTGATGAGTGTCATAAGGGAATTCTGAATTATAAGTTATGAATTAAGGTTCCTGAGCTTGCCGAAGGATGAATTAAGGTTCCTGAGCTTGCCGAAGGATGAATTAAGGTTCCTGAGCTTGCCGAAGGATGAATTAAGGTTCCTGAGCTTGCCGAAGGATGAATTAAGGTTCCTGAGGTTGCCGAAGGATGAATTAAGGTTGCGAAGGTATTGAATAGGAGAAAATTTAGTTTTTCAACTTTTATTCTATTTTGAATAACCAATTTTACCTGTTGATTTAAATTGTTTTTTCAAATCAATCATTTTCAAACAAGCGATTGCACATTCCACACCTTTGTTTCCGTGTTTTCCGCCTGAACGATCAATTGATTGTTGCATATTATTATCGGTTAACAAACAAAATGCAACGGGTGTGTTGTATTTCAAGTTCACATCTTTTATGCCTTGTGTTGCGCCATCGCACACAAAGTCAAAGTGTTTTGTTTCTCCTTGAATAACGACACCGATTACAACAATACCATCTACATCAGAATACTCACAAAAATACTGTGCGCCGAGCGGAAGTTCAAAAGCTCCAGGAACAAAACGGACAATAATATTGTCTTCTCGAACACCATTATCAATAAGCGCCTCTTTAGCACCTTTCAATAAATTTAAGGTTATAGCATCATTCCATTCAGAAACAACAATGCCGACTTTAAAATCGGCACCGTATGGAACAAAGTCCTTATTGTATTCAGATAAGTTTCTACCTTCAGTAGCCATTACTTTTTCAATTTTTGATTTGAAGCACGAGCAATGTATTTTTCAATCGCTTTTTGACTTGCGTATTGAGGATAATCATCTTTTATTCGTGTATAAGCTTCAACAGCTTTGTCAAAATCTTTTACCTTCTCAGCACATAAACCTGCCTTGTATAGGTACATAGGAGAGGTAAAGTCATTTGGATTCATATCAGCAGCTTGTAAATAAATAGATCCTGCCTTTTCAAAATCTTTCATTTCACTGTGACAGTCAGCTTGCAAACCAAGTGTCATAGCAGATACATAAGTATCATTCAAACTAACACCTTCTAACTCTTTCAATGCTTTTTTGAATTCACCTTTTGCCATATATTGACGAGCCAAGACAAACTGAGCATTTTCACCACCAATTTTACCGTCGTATTTTTTAACCGTTCCTTGAAGTTCATCAATAGCAAGATCAGTAGAATCTTTTGCTGCGTAGTTCAAACCTACCCAATAAGCATCTTTTGATTTCTCATTGTCTGGATTCCAAAGGAATTGACGGTAAGCGAAATAACCTACAACCACCAACAAAACACCACCTACGGCGAAAGTCAATAGTTTAATGTTTTTGTTCGAGTTGAACTGTTCTTTTAAATTTTGGAATGAGAAGTTTTCTAACATTTGTGCACAATTTAGCGCTGCAAAAATAGTTTTTTTTTTTAATAATTGAAGTGAAGTTTTCAACAAGAAATTGATGGTTAATTAAAGTTGTGTTCATCGAGGCATTCTAAACTAATTAGCTTAAATTTGTTTCAATGCATTTAAAGTCGCTACATCTCATCAATTTTAAGAATTACGAAGAAGCTGAAATCGAGCTTGGACAGGGTATTAACTGCTTTGTTGGGGAAAACGGTTCTGGTAAAACAAATATTCTCGATGCGGTATATTACCTCAGTATGTGCAAGTCCTATTTGAATGTTTTGGATCGACAAAATATTCGTTTTGACCAAGGTTTTTTCTCAATAATGGGCAATTGGGAAAAGGATAATCAAGCGGTATCCATTCATTGTGCAGTGAAACAAGGTGCGAAAAAAGTTTTTAAACGCAATAAAAAAGAATACGAAAAATTAGCAGACCATATCGGTCAGTTTCCCGTTGTGATGATTTCTCCTTACGATCGTGATTTAATTTCTGAAGGAAGCGAATTGCGTAGAAAATGGATGGATGGAATTATTGCTCAATTTGATCGAAAGTATTTAGAAGACATTCAGCGCTACAGTAAAATACTCGATCAGCGAAACGCTTTACTGCGCAATATGTATGAACATGGATTGTTTGATCGTGAGTCAATCGACGTGTGGAATGCTCAAATGATTAAGGTTGGACAAACAATCTTTGAAAAAAGAAAGCAATTCATTGAAGAGTTTATTCCAGTTTTCAGGGAACGTTACAATTATATAGGTTTGGATTCTGAAGAAGTCAACTTAACTTATCGTTCGCAATTAAATGATACTAGTTTCGGAGACCTTTTAGCACAATATGAAAAGAAAGATGCTATCACGCATTATTCAAATGCAGGAATTCATAAAGACGATTTAGTTTTTTCAATTAAAGGTCACCCAATAAAAAAGTTTGGATCACAAGGACAGCAAAAGTCCTTTGTAATTGCCCTGCGATTAGCACAATATGAATGGTTGAAATCTCATTTGGGTGTAAAACCTTTGTTGCTGTTGGATGATATTTTTGATAAACTCGATCAGAAAAGGGTGAAAAAGTTATTGGCACTGGTTTCAGATGAATACTTTGGACAAGTGATGGTAACAGATACTGATTTGGAGCGACTTCAAACTATTTTTGGAGGACAAGATTTTCCTTTTCATCTTTTTCAAGTTTCAGACGGACAAGTGCAATCGATTGACATAAGCAATTCTCAAACTATTTCTATATGAACGATCACAAACGAAATTCAAACGAAGCTCCGTTGAGCACTATCATTGACAAGTTGATGCGGGCTTATGGCTTGGAAGGAAAAATGAAGGAATTGGATGTAATTGCCGCTTGGCCTGAATTGATGGGTCCAGCCGTTGCTAATCGCACAAAAGACATCAAAATCCGAAACAAAACACTTTTTTTGACAATGGATTCAGCTGTTATGCGCGAAGAATTGCAACATGGAAAGCAGATTATTATTCTGCGTGTGAACGAAAAAGCGGGTTTTGAATTGATTACAGATATTTATTTTGGTTAAGTTAGGATTTTAGGACAATAGGACAATAGGACATTAGGACAATAAGACATTAGGACAATAGGACAATAGGACAATAGGATATTAGGACAATAGGACATTAGGATATTAGGACAATAAGACAATAAGACAATAAGACAATAGGACAATAGGATATTAGGACAATAGGATATTAGGACAATAAGACATTAGGACAAAAGACCGCTGCGCTAAAAGACTTATTAATTTCTCTAAAAATAAAGTCCTTTGTCTTTTTGTCCTTAAGCGAAGCGGTTTTTCGTCTGTTTTGACATTATTTAACATTCCATTCAACTCATAATCACTATCTTCGCTGCCCTATGAAAAATTTAACAGCTCTATTTATCACATTCGTCGCATTAAATTTAAGTGCACAATTATCGCCCATTAAAGGAAAGGCAGATTATAATTACTGGATTTCTTTGCCGGCTGACAGTATTCTTAAAAACAATCCACCGATTTTGATTTTTTTACACGGAAGAAGTCTTTCGGGAAGTGATTTGAACACTGTAAAACGTTATGGTGTAATCCATGAGATTGAAAAAGGACGTGATATTCCAGCCATTGTTATCGCACCGCAAGTACCTTCTGGAAAATCGTGGGAGCCAAAGAAAATAATGAATGTATTGAAATACGTTCAGAGTCAATATACAACGGATACAAATCGTGTTTACGTTGCTGGGATGAGTCTTGGTGGATACGGAACATTGCATTTTGCAGGAGAATATCCAAATACGGTAACGGCTGCAGTAGCGCTGTGTGGTGGAGGAAATCCAAGTGATGGTTGTGATCTTGCAACAGTTCCACTTTGGATTCAACATGGAAATTTGGATCGTGCAGTGCCATTGTCAGAATCTCAAAAAGTTGTGAATGCAATTAATGCTTGTAATGGTGGTGATAATTTAACTTTTACCGTTCATAAAGGTGCAGACCACGGAGATTTGGAAAAGGTATTCCGTACGGATGAAATGTACGATTGGATGTTCAAGTTCACAAACGCGGTCGACAAACTAGTCGAGGAAAAGAAATAATTGTTTCTCTCTTACCCTTCGTTGTGAAATGATGGGAAAATCGTTGGGCCCATGGTTGCTCGATCGTGTAAAACATTTTATTTTTAAATAATTTCTCCTGCCCACAATTTTTCTAAAAAATCTTTCCACGGAAGTATCAGAATTGTATCTACTATTCTTGGCAAGGGCTCTGTGCAAACTACAATCGCTTTTTTTACCTCGTATTCTTCTTTGAAAGCTTTTAATCCTGTGAGGTGTTTTGATGTAATATTATTTGAAGATTTTATTTCAATAGCAACTTCATTGTGTCCCAAAATAAAATCCACTTCAATTTGTGTCGCTGTTCTCCAATACGAAATCAGGTATTCTAAGCCTGAATAGTGCTTGTGTGCTATTAGCTCCTGAAAAATAAAGGACTCAAAAGCGTGACCAAATAATTCACTTCCTTTTTCTATTCTTCCTCGATGAAGTAAATCATTTACAATTCCTAAATCAAAAAAGTAAAATTTAGGAGTCTTAACTACACGTCTTTTTGGCTTTCGTTGATACACAGGAATAAAATAACCCAACAAGGTGTCTTCCAAGATTTGAAAATATTCTTTTATGGTAATTGCAGAAACACCACAATCTGCTGCAATATTTGTATAATTCACCATTTCACCCTGACTAAATGCAGCGGCGTGTAAAAATTTTGAAAACACATCTACTTTTCTAATCTTAGCTTCAGCTACGATTTCATCTTGCAGATAATTACCTATGTAAGAAGCAATTAATCGTTTTGGGTTTTTTGATAAATAATGTCTTGGAAGCAATCCATTATTCAGTGCTCTATCCAAATCAAAATTTGGGATTTCTTTATAGCTTAGTGGATATAATGAATATTTTAATGCTCTTCCCCCCAATAAATTTTCTCCTGAACGAATAATTTTTCTAGGACTTGAACCGCTCAATATAAATTGGATATTATGGTTCACGATTAGCCAATGAACTTCGTTTAATAAAATTGGAATGCGCTGAATTTCATCAATGATTACTCGTTTTTTTTCTTGAGCTAAAATTGTTTCTCGAAGGTATTCAGGATTTGTAATCAATCGTTTATAAACATCTGAAAGTAATAAATCGAATACTAATGCTCCAGGAAAGAGCGTTTTAAGTAAAGTGCTTTTCCCTGTTTGACGAGCACCCCAAAAAAATATACTCTGTCCATCATTATCGATAAAAACTTGCTTTCTTACTAAATCCATCGTATATAATTTTACACAAAGCTATCCTTTTTTTAATTTTAATCCAAAGTTTAATATTGAATTTATATTAATAATCCAAAGTATTACTTTGTATTTACATTGATAATCCAAAGTACAATTTGTATTTTTATGCTATCGATATGAATATAAAAGATTGATAATCAATTAAAAAAGCTCTGAAAAATTCAAAGTTGCTATTCAATATGATTCGGAGGCAATATCGTTTCAACCTTCGTTGCGCGATCATGCAGCACAATACTACCAGTAACACCAACATTCAAAGAAGAATTCCCAGGAAGTTTAATGAGGAAATGACACTTGTCTTTTACTTCTTGCGGTAATCCTTCGTTTTCAGAACCTAGCAAATAAATTGCTCTTTTTGGGTGATTAAATTCATGTAACATCGTCGCGTTGTCATCCATTTCAACTCCAATCAATCGGCAGTCATAAGGAATATTATTGAGCAATTCTTCAAATGTTTTATAATGAAATAATGGAATTCGAGCCCATGTTTTCAGCACATCTGATTGTTGTTTCTTGTATTTATTATCGACCGTAAAGATGTAAGCTGCGCCAAGAATATAAGCTGATCGCCAAAGAGTGCCTAAATTGTGTTCCGTTTTTCCACGAAATACTCCAATCGCGCAGTATCCTTCTTTGTTGTTCGTTTTCATTGTACAAAAATGCGAAATAACTTTTGCACTAAGAACCTTTAACCTGAGTTCGTTTATTCAAACTTTGTCAAAACTCCTTTAAATAGTGAGATACGACATTTTTTAATTCGTAATATCGGGATATTTCGATGCAAAAAAAGGGAAGTAGATTGCTGTTTAAAGGAGAAATTATGCTTTTGCATTATTTTAAACAAGTTGGTTGTAATTCATTGAAAAATTTTGACTTTGTTTTAATAATCGAACTAAGGTTTTAACCATCTTTGCCAAAAGGAATATAGAATGGAATTTATTGATGCGAAGCTGGATGAATATGTTTGTCAACATTCAGAAAATGAACCCAGCGTTTTAAAAGACTTAAATCGTAAAACACATCTAAGTGTGATGCAACCAAGAATGTTGAGCGGACATTTTCAAGGGCGTGTTTTGAGTATGCTTTCCCATATGATTCAACCACAACGTATTCTAGAAATCGGAACTTATACTGGTTATTCAGCGCTTTGTTTCGCAGAAGGTCTCGCACCAAATGGAAAAATCACAACCATTGATGTCAATGAGGAATTAGAAGATTTGGTGAGGGAATACATTGAAAAAGCAGGAATAACCAATCAAGTTGAATACCTAATTGGCGATGCGACTCAGTTGATTCCAGCGTTGAACGATGAATTTGATATTGTTTTCATTGATGCTGACAAGAAGAATTACTGCAATTATTACGATTTGGTTTTCGATAAAGTTCGAAAAGGAGGATATATCATTGCTGACAATGTGTTATGGTCTGGAAAAGTGCTAGAAGACTATGATTCTTTGGACCGCGAAACGAAAGTACTTATGGATTACAATAAGAAAATTCATGAAGATGATCGCGTTCAAGAAGTATTACTTCCAATTCGAGATGGGTTGATGATCGCTCGAAAAAAATAGATTTTGCTAGAAATACTTTATCAAGACGATTATTTAGTTGCAATTAATAAACCGCATGGATTATTGGTTCACCGTTCGCCGATTGCGGCAGATGCAAGTGAATTTGCCATACAACTTCTAAGAGATCAAATTAATCAAAAAGTGTTTCCTGTACACCGATTGGATCGAAAAACAAGTGGCGTTTTGTTGTTTGCATTGAATGATGAGGTAAATCGTTTGATGCAAGAAGCTTTTATGAATAAGAAAGTAGATAAAACATACTTAGCGCTTGTTCGTGGTTTTACAACTGAAACAGGAACAATTGATTATGCATTAACGAATGATGATGGAAAAACACAAGATGCCATAACACATTATAAGACCATAGAAACTTTTGATATCCCAGTTCCGTTTGGTAAACAACTTTCTTCGCGTTATTCATTGGTTGAGGTTGCTCCAGAAACGGGACGCATGCATCAAATTCGAAAGCATTTTGCGCACATTTTCCATCCAATTATTGGAGACAGGCCTCATGGTTGCAACAAGCAGAATAAATTGTTTTTAGAAAAATGGGAAATGAGTAAAATGTTGTTGCATGCACAAGAAATTAGCTTTTCGCATCCAATTTCGCATGAAACAATTACAATTCAAGCAGAAAAGAGCGATGAGTTTTTACGTGTTCTAGAATTGATGAGGTCGCGAAATGAATTCAAATCAGAGTATCCCAAGAATGAAAAGGGTCCCCAAGAGAAATAAGAGTGCACCCACGACTTTCTGAATTCCTTTCAAGGTTGTTTTTTTGACCAACTCTTTCCCGAAGTAAGTACCAATAAAAGCAAATAGAATTCCTGCTCCCAAAATCCCTTTCTCATCTGAAAGAGCAGCGAAATTGATTGTTTCGATATAAACGATTATTCGCGAGAGATCAATAATTAGTGCAATGGCATTCGATGTGCCGATGAATTGTTCTTTCGTTAAACCAGCTTTCGTTAGAAATGCTGAACGAAATGCACCTTGGTGACCTGAAACACCTCCAAAAAATCCACTTAGTGCTCCACCGAGAGGAATCCATTCTTTTTTAACTTGTAAATTGGCGAATCTTGGATCTAAATCAAACCAAGCAAAAAAGAGCATAAGTGAACCAATGACTATTTTTAAATAAGTCATTTCAAACAAATGACCATTCATCTCGTAGCTGTGAACGATATCAATCTCTCCTATAAATTTCAGTAAAAAACTTCCGACTAAAGCGAAAATTAAAGCTGGAATTCCAAAACGGAGTAGAGTAGGGTAATGGATATGCTTGTAAACAAGTCCAAATTTGAAAATGTTGTTTGCAAAATGAACGACTGCCGTCGCTCCAATAGCGATTGGTAACGGGAAGAAAATACTAAAAACGGGTAGCATCAATGTTCCAAGTCCAAAGCCAGAGAAGAAGGTTAATCCCGCACCAAATAAAACAGTTATCGAAATAATTAAATATTCCATCTAAAGATTTTTGTCAAAAAAACATAAAAATAAGCGTTCAATTGTAAGGTTAAGATTAATTTCATGCTAAAATTTAGTAGTATGATTGATTTCCGAAGCGACACTGTAACCAAACCATCGAAAGAAATGATGGATGCAATGTTTTCTGCACCTGTTGGTGATGATGTTTTTTCTGAAGATCCCACCATTAATGAATTGCAACAATTTGCAGCTGAGATGTTCGGGAAAGAAGACGCGTTATTTTGCAGTTCAGGAACGCAAACCAATCAGATTGCAATCAATGTACATGTGCAACCGGGTAGTGAAGTAATTTGTCATGAAGAAAGTCATATTTACAAATACGAAGGTGGAGGAATTGCTAAGAATAGCGGCGCTTCTGTTCGTTTGTTGCAAGGTGATCGTGGACGGTTAACAGTTGATACTATTGCGAAATGGGTGAATCCAGATGATGTTCATTTTCCAACAACGCAATTGGTGAGTTTGGAAGATACAGCGAATAGAGGAGGAGGAGCCATTTATAACTTTGAGGATATTCAAAAAATCAAAAAGTTCTGTGTTGCTAATAATTTGCCCTTGCACCTTGATGGAGCGCGTTTAATGAATACTTTGGTAGAAACGAAAATTGATCCTAAAATATATGCTGCTGAATTCGATTCCATTTCTTTGTGTTTATCCAAAGGATTAGGAGCACCTGTTGGTTCAGTTTTGATTGGAACGAAAGATTTCATCAAGAAAGCAAGACGTGTGCGCAAGGTGTTTGGAGGTGGAATGCGTCAGGCAGGAATTATTGCAGCTGGAGGTTTGTATGCATTAAAAAACAATGTGGAAAGATTGACAATTGATCATGCACATGCACGTCAACTTGAAACTACTTTGAACCAATTGAATTGGGTTGATTCTGTTTTACCTGTTCAAACGAATATCGTTGTTGCTATTTTGAAGGATGCCAATATGCGTGATCCGATTATTGCGCTACTCGCTGAACAGAACATTCGAATTATGGCATTTGGTCCAGGAATGTTGCGTTTGGTAACACATTTAGACGTAACTTCGGAAGAGATTGATCAAACATGTGAAGTCTTGAAAAAATTGAATGTCTAGTGAATAAAAGTTTCGCCATTTTCTTTTTAGTATTTGTACTTTTTTCATGTGGAGAGAAAAGTAAGGATGAGCTTATTGACATGCGTGATATAACACCTTCATCAGATCGAGATTATGATGCTGACTTAAAAAATCAGAAAAAAGATACAATAGATTATGGCTTTAATTCCGCTGTCGCTAATGAATTGGGATTGAACTTATCTGGTATTCATTTTTATAAAGATCCCTTGTTTCCTGATAGATTTAATCCGAGAACAACAAAGAAATTGGTCTTAATGCAGGAAATGGATTCGACTTTCTTCTGCCAATGGTCATATAGAGATTCTGTGGCGACAAAGAATGCTTTTTACAATTGGATAGATTGTTTTGGAGAACGATGTAAGGCAATTAAGATGTATGAGCGCGCGAATCTTCAGAAAGAGAATTTTGTACTATTCATGAGTGATACAGCGATTGTTTATATTTCAAGCAGCAAAAAATTAAAGTATGCTGATTGGCAAACGTATTTTGAAAAGACCAATAAAATCGAAGATTGGAAATTAATTATGCACCAAGGTCTGCGTGGAAAAACCAATTGGGGTAGAATAGAAAAGGGCAAGTATATTGAAAATTCAACAACGGTAAAATGAAAATTGTAAATAGAGGTTTTATAACAGTTGCACCCAAGCAAGCTTTTTGGGATTGGACGAATCAATTTGAAGATGATTTAGAATTTTCTGTTGAAGATGGTGTAGAGCCAAATGTTTATTTGATTACAGATGATTTCTTTGAAATCGAACCCTTGATCGAACAGCATTTTAAGAAAATCTTCAAAAATGAGTTGTCAATGATCACTGAAGAAGAATCAGAATGGCCAGAAGATAGAACCTTAGAGGTTTTCCTAAATTGGTTTACAATCGATATTGGTTCAACGGTTTTCGATTTAGAGAAAACTGATTTGAAGGGGGAGAAGTTGTAATAATTTGAAAATTTAAAAGATTTGAAAATTTGAAAGATTTGAAAATTTGAATAATCAAATCATCAAATCATCAAATCATCGAATTTTGAATCACCTAATCACATCCTTGTTCTCACCTTTTTTAGGCATCGGTCCGCGTTTGTAGATTACCAAACCATTTAAGAAATTGCGCAACAACTGATCTCCGCATTCCATGTATTTGGGATGATCTGGATTTCTATAAAGTGCATTGATTTCACTTTTGCTTACTTCAAAATCTACCAATTTTAAAATTTCGATTACCTGGTCATCTCTTAGTTCAAGAGCGACACGCAGTTTTTTTAAAATGTCATTGTTTGTAAGCATTATGCGTTATAATTGATAAGAGAAACTCTTTTGTTTAAATCAAAGATAACTATATAACTTAATTTCTTTAAAGAAATTTGACTAGAGCTGAATTGTAAAAATTAAACAAACGGTTCTTTAAGTTGTTATAAAGAAAAGTTAAAACATGAAAGTATTTTTATATATCACAATATCACTAGTCGTTCTTTTTTTCATCACTATGGCCTTCATTAGCAAAAGTACCCGAGATACAGAACAGCACAAGTATGTTGTACTGAAATCATATGATGAATTTGAAGTTCGTCAATATGAAGCTGCTTTGTTTTCCAGTGTTAAATTGAATGCAGATACGTATGATAAAGTATCAGGAACTGGTTTTAGAATGTTGGCTGGTTACATATTTGGAGGAAATGAAACAAATGAAAAAATTGCAATGACTTCACCTGTGTCAATGGAAATTGATGATTCTTCCAAGATGTCGTTTATGGTGCCGGCTGGTATTGAGATTGAAAATCTGCCAACACCAAATAACAAACAAATTTATTTCGAACAGAAAGAGGAGAAAATAATCGCAGCTATTTCTTTTGGGGGATGGGCTGATGATGAGAAAATAGAAAAATACAAACTTAAACTTATGGCAGAATTAGAAAAGCATAATCTTACTCATACAGGTAAATTTTCTTATCTTGGCTATAATCCGCCTTTTGAAGTAATTAACCGTCGAAATGAAGTAGCGGTAGAATTAATAAATTTCAAAAAGTAATTCAACAACGTTCAATCAGTTGAGCGTTGAAATAATTAATATCGGTAGATACATCTTCTAGTGCCCAGTTAGGTTTTTCAAAAGCTTCGTCTTCTGATTCTAACTCGATTTCTGCTATTAGCAATCCTGTTAACTTTCCATGAAATTCATCAATCTCCCATAGGTGCTTGCCGACTTGGATCTCATAACGCGTTTTTTCAATTGTTTTTTCCGCAAATAAATCAATCATTTCTTGTGCTTCCGTCAAAGGAATTTCATATTCAAATTCACTTCTAGAAATACCAACAGTTGCTCCTTTAATGGTTAAATATCCTTTGAAGCCTTTAATACGAACCCGCACCGTTTTTTCGGGACTGTTTAAAATGTAGGCTTGAACAATTTTCTTAGGAACTGGTTTTGTTACTTTTTCCCATTCTAGCTTGTCTACCAAAAATTTACGTTCTATTTCCATATATACAAATGTATCAATTTGCATCGCATTTATTTTAACACATAGTGCACATAGATGTTTTATTCAAAATGAATTAGAAAGTTCACTTCAGAATTTTTCTGTGTTTTCAGTTTATCGTTTTTATTCACCACAACTTGTCCCGAACTTTTTCGGGATAGAAACATATAAAACATAGGGAAATCACGATGTTTAATCAACCTAGGATACCTAATACTCTGTGCTCTCCGTTTCTCAGTGGTAAATATTTTTAATCATGAACCTTGAATCCCAAATCATGAATCCACTTGAGTTGTGTAGATTTCTTTTAACTTCGCATGGATGAACATTTTTCTGACGTATGACTATGAATTGTTTTTTGGTGAATCTACCGGAAGTGTAGAGAAATGTATCATTCAACCAACCAAACGTCTACTTGAATTATCGAAAAAGCATTCAATAGCTTTGACCTTTTTTGTAGATGTTGGTTATATTATTAAATTGACTGAATACGCTCATTCTCACCACGAATTACAGGAAGATTTATCTAAGATTAAAGGTCAACTGCATGATATTATTTCTACCGGTAACGATGTGCAACTGCATATTCATCCGCATTGGGAGAAGTCTTTTTATGCTGATGGTAAATGGAATTGTGTGACTGACAACGCTTACAAACTGGATGATTTCAGTGATGCGGAAATTGTAGATATAGTGAAGCGTTATAAGTTTTTTATCGATGATTTGACAGGCAAAAAAACAACAACATTTAGAGCAGGGGGATGGTGTATTCAACCATTTAATCGCTTGAAAGAAGTTTTTCAGGAACTTGAAATAAAGTACGATTCTAGTGTTTTTCCAGGTGGAAAGTTTGAATCCGCGCATTATGCTTTTGATTTCACGCATGCTCCGCATAAATCATCGTACCGTTTTGAAGAAGATGTGTGCGTTGAAAATACAGCTGGTTATTTTACTGAGTTCCCAATTTCATCGTATCGTTATAGTCCACTTTTTTATTGGCGCCTATATGCCTGGGGACGCATAAATCCAAGCGATCACAAAATGTTAGGTGACGGAACATTCTTGGCTCAACCAGGGCGTAAAAAGTCTGTTTTGACCAATTTCACTTGGAATCATGTCAGTACAGATGGATTTTATGCTTCAAAATTGAACACCTGCTTAAAAGATCAATTATCGAAAGGCAGTAAGGAAATGGTCATTATTGGTCACCCCAAAAGCATGACAAATTACTCGTTTAAAAAATTAGACAACTTCCTAAACGAAAATGCTCATAAACACGTTTTTACTACCTTTAATTCCTTGAAATGAAAATTGTAGAAAGGGCAGATTTGAATACAGAATTATGGGATGAATTAGTTCGTGAATCGCCCGATTCAACTATATTTTCACTTTCTTTTTACTTGGATGCGGTTGCTGAAAATTGGTGCGTTTTGGTAGACGAAGCGTATTCAAAAGGAATTGCGTTGCCTTATACCATTAGGCTCAATGTTAAAACTTTATATACCCCCATTTACTTAATGTATGTTGAATGGTTGGGAGTGGATTTGCCTAAGGATTTAATAACACTTCTCCAAAAATCCTTCGCTGTTGGTGATATTTGTATGAAGGATAAGCTTGCGGATCCGAATCGTAAAGAATACGTAAGACAAGAAATTCTTGAATCTAAGTATAATGAACAAACGAAACGGGCGTTAAAAAGATTCGAAAAATCTGGATTGCAATTGGTTAAAGGTAAGTTGGAGAGTGATATTTTGACAATCATTGAATCAGAGTTGCCTGCAAAAATTGCTTCGTTGGATAAACAGGCAATTTTAACGTTGAATAAGTTAGTTTCTATGATTGCACAAAATAACATGTTAAGTTCATATGCGATTCTGGAGAATAATCACGTTGTTGGAGGTATTTTAAGCATGCAATTTAAAAATCGAATCATCTATCTAAAAGGAGCATTTACTGAATCTGCAAAGAAAAGTGGTGGAATGGTTAAGTGTATTTCTACTTTAATTGAAGAAGCGTCTATAACCCAAAACATCATTGATTTCGGAGGTTCAAGAGTGGAGAATGTTCGGAAGTTTAACATGAATTTTGGGGCTGTTGACCGTGTTTACTATAATTACAGTTGGAACACAGCGCCCTTCCATTTTAAAGTCTTGAAGCGATTGAAAAACGCATTAAAATAACAACCGTTTACTGTTTTTTTGAAATTGTTTTGATCCTCAAATGTTTCCTCTAAATTAAGTACATTTGTCTATGCTTCGTTTAAGATCAAATACACCAAGATGGGTAATTATTGTCATTGATCAATTCATTGCCTTATTTTCTTTGGCGTTCGCTTATTTAATTCGTTTTGACTTAAAAGCAGACAAGGAATTAATTCGAACAGAATGGGCTATTCTTTCCAAATCGATTCTGATTTATTTTATAGTTAAACTAGTCGTTTTTTATGTCTTTAAAATTCATAAAGGATTAGTTAGACATACATCTACAGCCGATTTACGGAGAATTTTTCTAGCGTCACTTACCACATCGATTATTTATTGGGTGCTCGGATTTATTCGCTATTATCAATTTGACGGTTACTACTTGTTTCCAACTTCTGTATTGGTGATGGAGTTTTTAGTGTGCTTTATGGTGATGATTGGATCACGTTTTTTTGTAAAGGCTCTTTTTCTTGAAACAATTAAAAATAAAGGAGAAGAGGAGCGAATTTTAATATATGGAGCTGGAATTTCTGGCTTAATCACCAAGCGGACTATTGAAAAAGATGCACGAATCAATTATGCAATAGTAGGTTTTGTTGATGATAATCAGAAAATGAATGGAACGCGTTTAGAAGGTGTTCCTGTATTTCATACTTCCAAATTAGAAGAATTGTTAGTTGATAACGATATCACTTTGGTTATCCTTGCTATTCAAAATCCAGATGAAGAAAATCGCAAGAAAGTAGTAGAATTGTGCCTTGCAAAGCAAGTGAAAATGCAAAAGGTACCTAGTCCAAAGAGCTGGATAAATGGCGAATTTTCAACGAAACAAATTTCGAAAATTAACATTGAAGATTTATTAGGCAGAAAACCAATCCAATTAGATACTCTTAGGATTGCGAGTGAACTAAAAGGGAAAACAGTGTTGGTAACAGGCGCTGCGGGTTCAATCGGAAGTGGTTTAGTAAAACAAATCGCCTTGTTTGAACCGAAGCAATTGTTGTTGCTAGATCAAGCAGAATCACCTTTGTATGATTTACAAAATGAATTGAAATCAGATTTTCCATTTTTAAATTTCGAAATAATCGTAGGAGATATTCGAAGCCTGGAAAGAATGGATCGTTTGTTTAGCGCTTTTAATCCAAGCTATATTTTTCATGCTGCAGCCTACAAACATGTTCCACTGATGGAGGATAACCCATCTGAAGCCGTTTTAACGAATGTGAAAGGAACAAAAAATTTAGTTGATACAACCTTGAAATACGCTGCGGAGAAATTTGTAATGATTTCAACAGATAAAGCGGTGAATCCAACAAACGTAATGGGTGCATCCAAGCGAATTGCTGAAATCTATGCACAGAAAGCAAATGAAAAGGGTATTACAAAATTTGTAACTACACGTTTTGGCAATGTATTGGGCTCAAATGGATCTGTAATTCCTTTATTTCAGCGTCAAATTGAACAAGGTGGACCAATTACCGTAACCGATGAGCGCGTTACGCGTTTCTTTATGACGATTCCCGAAGCTTGTCAATTAGTTTTAGAAGCGGGAACGATGGGGAAAGGTGGTGAAATCTTTGTTTTTGATATGGGGGAATCTGTCAAAATTATTGATTTAGCAAAGAAAATGATTCAATTGAGTGGTATGGAGCTAGGCAAAGACATTGAAATACGCGTAACTGGCTTGCGTCCAGGTGAAAAATTATACGAAGAATTACTGGCTCAAGAAGAGAATACTATACCGACGCATCATCCACAAATTTTAACAGCAAAAGTGAGAGTTGAGGCAGATGATCAAATCGTTGCTGTAAATGATTTGATAGGTTTATTTGGTGCCCAAAAAAATACGGAAATTGTTGCTAAAATGAAGGAGATCGTTCCAGAGTTTATTAGCAATAATTCAGAATACGAAAGTTTAGATAAGAAATGATTCAACCTGCAAAAATACAAGTTCGCTTTGCCGATTTAGATGTTTTAGGACATGTAAATAACACGATATATTTGAGTTATTTCGAAATGACAAGAGTCCATTATTTTAAGGAATTATTGGGCGTTGATTGGGATTGGAAGAAGAATGGAGTGGTACTAGTGCACAACGAAGTTGATTATATTCAACCAGTTCTATTGCACCATGAACCACTTATATATATGGTGACAGAACATATTGGTTCTAAAAGTTTTACCCTTTCTTATGAATTAAAAGTGAATGGAATCATTTTTGCTAAAGGGAAATCCGTTCTTGTAGGTTTTGATGGTGAAAAGCAGCAATTAACTGTAATTCCAGATGAAATGAAACAAGTGTTAACACGATTGTTAAAATCTTAAATAGTGTATATGAAGTATTTCATCGTTTTGTTAAGTATTTCTTTTTCTGTTGCTTTGTTGGCTCAAGTTGAAGTCAAGAAAAAGAATTGTTACGATAAATTGGATAGCCGTAAAGGTCAAAAATTTGCAGAGTGGGAATGTGGTAAATTAGCAGGTGTAGTTGATTGTAATGAGAAATTAACCTACGATGAATCGAATGATTTAGTAATGAGTGGTAACATGGGAAAACCATTTTCTGGGCAGTGCGAAACGTGTCACAACAATGGTTTACTCGAGCGACGTGTCACTTTTGTGAATGGAAAAGAAAACGGTCAGGATACCACCTATTATAAATCAGGTTGTCCTCAAGTTGTTAGAAGTCACATACAAGGTCAACCAAACGGTCAATGGGTATTTTATTTTGATAGCACACAGGCAATTGCATGGGAAATGAATTACAGTCTTGGTTCTCAGCATGGAAAACAGATTTATTTGACGCGTGAAGGCGACACTGCTCGAATCGAATTTTACAACAATGGTATCTTGCATGGCAATAAGCGCTTGTACTATTCTAAATCACGTATTGAAAAGGATATTAATTATGTCAATGGTTTAATGGATGGTTCATTTAAACACTATAACCGTGATGGAATTTTGCTAGAAGAGATTGCTTACAAGCAAGGCAAAAAGAATGGTGAATGCAAATACTATTATGATGATGGTAAATTGTTAAAAACAGAAAAATGGACAATGGATGTAAAGGATGGTGAGTTCAAAACATTCTTTTATCAGGGATTCATTCAAACAATGGAGAATTATAAGAAAGGTATTGCGGAAGGTTGGTTTGAAGAACGTTGGCCAGAGGATAAATTAAAACGCAGAGCGTTGTACAAAAAAGGTGTAGTTATAGAAGAATATAAGTATGACGAGCAAGGAACTGAGATTTATGCTTTCGGTGGGACGGCTTCAAAAAATACCGAAGACGATGCAATGCCGTCAGGAAAGAAAAAGAAGAAGTCGAAAAAACAGAATAAAGATGAACTGATAAAAGTTGAATAGCGGTTTATTGCATTGATTAAAATAGACATTAATAAACAAAAATAGAGCAGTATTTACTGCTCTATTTTGTTTTAGTCATTTTTTAAATCCTCGATAAATGGTTCCATTTTGTCAATTAATACGTGTTCCATAACAACAATTTTATACCAATTTGGATTATGATGGTTATCAGGAATTAAATGATATTTATGCGCAATGCTAGAATTGATACTATTTGCACGAATGGTAACAATATTTGAAAACGGATTTCTATAAAATTTGATTCCCAATTCCATTAATTGTTCGCATAACCAATCTGTCCTTCGCTGTAAAACAAGGATTTTTTCAAACCAACCGTGGGGACCATATTTTGCTAAAATCATCCATACTGCAACAGCGTTCGCACCTGAGCGACTTCCTATAATTGTACAATCTTCTCCTTCAACATAAGACGCCTCACGGGTACTCGCGTATGACATATAACCTTTTCGGATCAGAAAAATACCAGTTCCATAAGGAGCTTGTGCCATCTTATGAGCATCCATCGTAATGGAACTAACGTTTGGATTCGAAAAATTTATTGGATTTGATTTATTGGCGAATGGATAGTAAAATCCGCCATATGCAGCATCAATATGCAATCGAAACACAACACCTTCATTTGTCAAATTGGAAATACACAGTTCAATATCATCAGCCGATCCAAACATAGTTGTCATCATGTTGGCGATTACAATAAAGTACTTTACACTATTTTCTTTTGCTGAACGAATAGTTTTAATTAACTCATTCGATTGAACTTCGCGTGTTTCATCATTCGTTAAAACTTTATATAAGCCTATATTCAATAAATTTGCGGCTTTGTCCATTGAATAATGGCTGTCTGACGAACATAGAATAGCAATCTCTTCAATTGAAGCTTTGTAACGTTGCATGAAATAATTGCGGTAAATCCATATGGCTTCTAAGTTCGCTTCTGTTCCACCAGAAGCGATGTAACCATCGCAACTTTCTGGCGCTGCATTAAAAATGTTTTCGCTACAGATCCGGATAACATCTCTTTCAATTTCTTGTG
>JBIIKG010000277.1:0-2978 GCA_044233275.1 Crocinitomicaceae bacterium
ACTTAAATTTCCTACACAAATGGATTTAGTTGGAATTTCATAAACCTTAAAAAATCCAAAATCATAACATAAATTTCGAAGATAGCTTATGCAACCATAAACCAATGAAAAAGGCCAAAGAAGATAGCGAATAAATTGCATGAATCAAATGTACCAAAAAAAAGATGAACCCTTCGATTCATCTTCCCTTGTTTACGTATAGTTTCTTTTAGGATTGTCCGGCAGAATAATCAGAAAATTCCTGATCATCCGAATAATAGAAGATTCTAATTTGTGCTGTATCTGACAAAAAATCTATTTTACCTACTTCAAAACGATTCAAGGTAAGACCAGTTCTTTTCTCCAAATCGGCTTTCATTTCTTCATATTTTTCAGGCACAATTAAATCGATGCGCTCATAATTGACGGTCTTGCGTGTCTCATGTTTTACCAACCATAGGTTCTCTAGCCCATATGTCAAGAAAATTACAGTAAGATTAATAATCGCCATTTCAGCAAGACTGATTTGATTTGAAGCCAATGAGTTCACAACACTTATTCCAATAATTAAGAATAAATAAGTCATTTCCTTGATTTCAATCGCATCTGTTCTGTATCGAATGATGCCGAAAATTGCAAAAAGACCAAGTCCCATTCCTGTATCAATATCTAACTTTTTCAAGCCGAAACATAAAAAGAATGTTATTGTTCCAATTAAATAATAGGTAAATAGGTAATCTTTACGTTTTGTTTTTGGATAGTACAAATAGCGAATTAGAATAGTTAAAAACGTCATATTTACTGCCAATCTAATGAGCAGAACAATTGCATCGTTACTGAACAATTGAAAACTTAAGTTTTTTTCTGTTTTTACTAATGGCAATATAAAATCAAGCAACATAGTCGTTTATTTTTTTTAGTTGTAGTAATTTCTTTTTAAATCTATTGTATTTCAATATTTCTGCACCGTATAGTTCGATTGAACCAATACAGTATTTACTTAAACGATAGGGACGAATACTAATCTCTTTCATCAATGCAAAGAAAGCAGAATTTCGATTCACTTTTTCTTGTTTTAATTCTGCGATGATTAAGTTATCAAAATGTTGATCGTCGTCTTTCCATTTAAAATGCAAATCAAAATCGAGTGTTAGACGTTCGTTTTCAATTTTATTCACCAAGGTAATGCGATGAAATGAATTCCACATAACAGCCTTTAATTCTTGATGTTCTTCAATTATACTATCAATAAAAGCTTTGTGCTCTTCGTTCAGTTCATTTGGTATTTCATTTACTTTAATTCGTTTCTTATCCGTTCTGCCTTTGAATTTATGTTTGATTTCTAAAAAGATAAGATTGGACTCTACATACTTTCTGAAACGAACCTTAAAACGATTGGTTCTCCCATTGTGATGATCACGAAAAAAATTAAAGTCCTCATCATCAAAATATAAACTTTCATAAAATGGAGTTCGGGTTCCTTCAATTTCCAATATACGGTAATTTTCTATTAACTGAGGCAGGAACTTTTTAAACTGTCCAACTGAGAAAGCAAATTTAGTATCTACCCTATTCATCAACTTTACTCGGTCCATTTCTTTTAAAGAAATAGGCTCGAAAGTTGACAGTATTTGACTTAGTTGCTCAGTTAACATTAACTCAAAGTTAATTTAATGTTTTGTTAATACAAGTATTTGATGCGGTTTTCAACTAAAACTTGCATTGGAATTCAAATCTAATTTTTTTTGTTTGATTACATTTGTTGTATGAGAAAGAAAATTTTACTTTTTGGTTCAGGTGAACTCGGTAAGGAATTCGTTATTGCTTGCCAACGATTAGGTCAATACGTTATTGCAGTTGATAGTTATGCTGGCGCACCAGCAATGCAAGTAGCACATGAATTTGAAGTCATTAACATGTTAGATGGCGCTGAATTAGATCGAATTGTTGCAAAACATAATCCAGACATTATCGTTCCTGAAATCGAAGCAATTCGCACCGAAAAGTTTTATGATTACGAAGCAAAAGGAATCCAAGTTGTTCCAAGTGCTAAAGCAGGAAATTATACAATGAATCGTAAAGCTATTCGTGATTTAGCTGCTATTGAAGTTGGTGTGCGAACTGCACCATATAAATATGCTAGAACTCTTGAAGAATTGAAATCAGGTGTACAATTTACGGGTATTCCATGTGTTGTTAAACCATTAATGTCTAGTTCTGGAAAAGGACAATCGGTTATTAAAGGCGACACTTCGGCAGAGCTCAATGCAAGTATTGAAAAAGCATGGAATTATGCGATGGAAGGATCAAGAGGTGATTTAAAAGAAGTAATCGTAGAAGGGTTTATTGACTTCGACTATGAAATCACTTTATTGACTGTTACTCAAAAAAATGGAAAGACATTGTTTTGTCCACCAATTGGACACCGTCAAGAACGTGGAGATTACCAAGAAAGCTGGCAACCTATGCCTATGAACGCTGAACATTTGCAAGAAGCACAAGAAATGGCAGCGAAAGTAACTGATGCCTTGGGTGGTGCTGGAATTTGGGGCGTTGAATTTTTCATTACGAAAGAAGGCGCTTATTTCTCTGAATTGTCTCCTCGACCACACGATACAGGAATGGTAACGCTAGCAGGAACACAGAATTTATCTGAATTTGAATTGCATGCTCGCTCAGTTCTTGGAATACCAATCGCAGAAGTTAAATTGGAGCGAAATGGTGCGAGTGCTGTTGTATTAGCAACTAGTGAAAGCAACGAAGAACCTGTTTTTTCTGGAATTGAAGAAGCCGCTCAGTATAAAAACACCGATTTTAAATTGTTTGGTAAACCAACTACACGTCCTTATCGAAGAATGGCTGTTGCTTTGGCTTACGGTGATGAGGATGTCAAAATATTAGTAGAAAAAGCGAAAGAAGTAGCAGGGAAAATCACTGTAAAATAAGGGATTGAAAACTAACATTACTCAATTCACTCTTTGTGATTTTTGCTTCATTGT
>JBIIKG010000012.1:0-30321 GCA_044233275.1 Crocinitomicaceae bacterium
AAATATTCAAGCATTGCTCCACCGCCGGTAGAAACGTATGAAACTTTATCGGCCAACTTGAATTTGTTGATTGCAGCAACGGAATCACCACCACCAATTAAGGAAAAAGCTCCTTTTGCTGTAGCCTCAACAATAGCATTAGCCACATCTTTCGTTCCTTGTTGGAAATTTTCCATTTCAAAAACACCCATTGGACCGTTCCACAAAATCAATTTAGAGTTGGCAATAATTTCGCGGCATGCTTTGGATGTTTCAGATCCCGTATCTAAGCCCATCCAACCATCAGGAATTTCACCAATATTTACTTCTTTGCGATTGGCTTCATTGTCAAATTTATCAGCAATAATTGTATCTGTTGGAATGTAGAGATTCACCCCTTTTGCTTTCGCTTCCTCCATGATCTTCTTCGCCATTGGAATAAAATCATCTTCTATCAATGAATTTCCAACTTGTCCACCCATCGCTTTTACGAAAGTATAGGCCATACCGCCACCTACTATTAGATTGTCAACTTTATCTAATAAACGCTCAATGATTGTAATTTTTGAAGAAACTTTTGCTCCACCAACGATTGCTGTCAGTGGTTTTTCATCACTGTTTAATACTTTATCTACTGCTTTGATTTCTCCTTCCAACAGGAAACCGAACATCTTATCATTTGGGAAAAACTTCGCAACAACAGTTGTACTTGCATGCGCTCTGTGTGCAGTTCCAAAGGCATCGTTAACATATACATCACCATGTTTTGCTAATTGTTCAGCAAAACTTTCTGTTCCAGCTGTTTCACGCTTGTGAAAACGAACATTCTCCAACATTAACACTTCTCCAGGTTTCAAGGCAGCACTCATTCTTTCTGATTGCTCACCAATACAATCATCTGCAAATTGAACAGGAAGTCCTAACAATTCAGAGGTAAGTCCAACAATGTGACGCAGCGAAAATTTATCTTCAGGTCCGTCTTTTGGTCGACCCAGATGCGACATAAGTACAACACTTCCACCGTTTTTTAAAATATGTTGTATCGTTGGCAAGGCAGCACGAATACGCGTATCATCAGTGATTTGTTGTGTTTCTTTGTCCAAAGGAACGTTGAAATCAACACGAATTAGCGCTCTTTTTCCTTCAAAATTGTATGAATGTATGTTTGCCATTGTTGGGATTTTAATGTTGCGGCAAAGTTAATTGAGAACATGGAAGTTGGAGCATTGAGAATAGATTTTTTTCCACATACATGTTCTATTTTGACTTCCTCCCTTGAGGGAGGACTGAGGAGGGTGGGAAAAACTAACAAATCGAATAGTTAATATTCCACCCCCCTTTATCCCCCCTCAAGGGGGGAAATAAAAAAAAATTCCTAACTTCATACTCCGTGTCAGAAAATCGTCAAATATTCAGTTTAAAGCAAGTTGTATCTTCCATTCGAAAAACGATTGAAGAACGCTATCAAACTGCCTATTGGGTTAAAGCTGAGATGCACAAATTAAATCTCTACCCAAGTGGACATGCATTTCCAGAATTGGTGCAAAAAGAAAATGACAAAATTGTAGCGCAGATCAATGCCTCTATTTGGAACCACAATTTTCAGCGGATTAACAAACAATTTATTGAGGTTGTTAAAGAACCGTTGAAAGAAGGAACAACACTTTTGCTGCAAGTGAAGGTCGTTTTTCATGAAACATATGGCTTGAGTTTGCAGATTTTGGACATTGATCCAAATTATGCTTTAGGCGAGCTGCAACGTGAACGCGAAGAAACCTTGAAGAAATTACAGGCTGAGCGATTAATCAATGCTAATCAACAATTAGATTTTCCATTACTTCCTCAGCGGGTTGCCATTATTTCTGGAGATACCAGTAAGGGATTGTCTGATTTCATGAAGGTGCTGAACAACAATCCATGGGGATATCAATTCTTTACCATGTTGTTTCAAGCGTATTTGCAAGGTGATGTTGCAGCTCCTTCTATTATTGAACAATTGAAACGCATTGAAAAGGTTAAACACCATTTTGATGTGGTAGTTATTGTTCGCGGTGGTGGAGGAGAAGTTGGACTCTCGTGTTACAACAATTATGATTTATGTAAAGCAATTGCGAGCTTTTCTCTGCCTGTACTGACCGGGATTGGCCATTCTACAAATATGACTGTTGCAGAGTTAGTTGCATTTAGAAATGCGATTACGCCAACCGAATTAGCCGACTTTTTACTTCAAACTTTTCATGAGTTTGCGGTCCCAATTAACGATGCTCGTAAATTGTTACGATCTTCTTCTGCGCGAATTTTTGATTTCACTAAACAAGCGTTTAATGCGGAAACCAAGCACTTTAAAAATAGTGCAACAAATTATTTATTAGAGGCAAAAAATGGCTTGGTTTTAGAAAGTCAAAAATTTAAAAATGAGGCGAAGTCACAACTTTCCAAAAACCGCGACAAGGTAAATTCAGCACAAAATGAGAGTCGTATTTTTTCAAGTCAACTAATCAAACACCAGCAAGAGAAAGTAGAAGAAATAACACTACTGTTTCCATCTAAAATAAACAATCGACTTGAAAAAGAAAAACTCCGCGTGCTCGAAATGGAAAACATGGTCCGTTTAATGGATCCTAGGAATGTATTAAAACGTGGCTATTCAATAACAACTTTAAATGGTCAAACCATACAAAAAAACAATCAAGTAAAAATTGGCGACACCATTCAAACGGTGACGTTCGATTTTGAAATAAGTTCAACAATATTAAAAACAGAAGAAAATGGCGAATGAAATAAATTACACGGAAGCTTTCGAAGAATTACAACAAATTGTTCGAGATATGGAAGACGGCGAAATTACAGTTGATGAATTAGCTGTAAAAGTTAAACGTGCAGCAGAATTGATCAAAGTTTGCAAAAACAAACTAACTTCCACCGAAGAAGATGTCAATGTAATCTTGAAAGAATTAGAAGCTTAAATTGAAACAACTTAGTGATGAACAGCTTCCCTTGAACCAATTCAAGCATGCATTGTAATAGGTTTTACTTCATGAAAAAATTACTTTTCTTCTTGTTACTCATAATAAACTGGACTACTCAAGCCGCTCCAATTTATGATACCATCTATCATCCAGTTTATAACAAGACACAATTAATTGAATTGCGTATTCATTCTGAATATCCAACAAGTAAAGGGTTTATAAGTGTTCAACAAAATGAACAAAATTTCAATACCATCCCTAAGTTTCTATTGCGGAATGAAAAAGGGGAACAAATTGCCAAATACAATGATTTTGACAATACGCTTTTCGCCAGTGAACTAAAACCAATCGGCTCTAGTAAGCTTTTACCTCATCAATTAAAAACCAAAAACACCTCCAATTATATTGGTTATGATGATTCAGGATATAATATCATCTATCCCGTTTTTAGCTGTAAACCGAGTGATAATGGCGTTTGCCTAGAAATGAAAATTGGACTGCTCGATACTTTAGGTAAAATCGTCATGCCTATTCAATTTGATAAAATAGAATGGATTGATTCCGTTTTTATAACACAAGAAAAGAACGCTTATTCGCTCTATTCGCTTGATTTTAGGCTGTTGTTAAAGGACAATCAGTCCATAAACTATATCAATACCAACAGAGATCATATTCTCTTGAAAAAGAACAATCGATATGGACTTATCAATCGAGATGGTAAATACCTTTTATCGATGGAGTTTGAAGAAATCCGAGAATCGAAGTACATGCATGGTTACTATGAATTTTTTAAAAACGGTCTTTGGGGATTCGCCTCTTTCAATTTTTCCCGCGTTCTAGAGCCTTTTTCACCTTCACCAAATCTATTTCAACGAGATGGGTATTTTCAATATTGTGATGATAAAAAGTTATGGACCGTAATTGACTCAACGGGCAGAATCTTTCTAAAATCGAACCTGGAAATGTATCAAGTGCTTTCGCCTAGTCGGTTCTTAGTGACAAAATATAATCGTGAGGAAGGGTATCAACGTTCCATTTCAGATGCCTTTGGAAATATCATCACCGATAAAATCTACTATGATATTTGGCGTGCTGGTCCTAATACTTTAATTGCTGGTTATGATGCGAGTATCCATGATGCTAGTAATTTAAAGAAATCAGCTAAGTGGATTCTACTCGATTTTAACGGGAGCAAAAAAAATGAGGAAATCTATAAAAGTCTATTGCCTTTAGATGAAACATGGATTAAATCATGGGATTTCAAAGGGAATCTGAACGTTATTGATGGTCTTGGAAACGATGTTTTGGGATATTCCATAGAAGACATTTACAAATATTCCACCCATGTTTACAAAATCAAAATTGATGGAAAACATCAGTTTTTAGATCTTCAATATCCGCAATATATTTCTAAAAAATATGATAATTTAATATGCATTTCAGAAAATCGCTTTGGCGTTCAAAAAGATGGATTGTGGGGTTTTATAGATGGATCTACTTTGAAAGAAATTTTTCCTGTCAGCGCAGAACAAATTGCCTGTTTTAAAGATGGAATTTCATCTGTGAAAATGGGTGATAACTGGATTTTAATTGACTCTTTGGGACACGTTTACTCTAAAGATGCCTTTAAGCACACATTGCTTCTCGATGATGGTTATGCCAAAGTAGAGAAAAATGGTAAGTACGGAATAATCAATAAAGATGGAAACTCTGCAGTTCCCGTGATTTATGATGAAATGAAATTTATTGCCTCGGACAAAAACGGAACATTCATAGGTGTTAAATGGGGGGATAAGTATGGAATCATCAACTTAAAAAATGAGTTAGTTTATCCCTTCATATTTGAAACCTGTGCCGAAATTTCTGTTCATTCGAGTATTGCGCAAAATAGACAGGCTGGATTCTATGCGTTCTTAACAATTACAAAAAGAGCCACAATTGAATACTATTACCTCAATTTTGATCCATCAAAAAATCTGATAACAACTCAACGAAATCATACTGCTGGATTTAAAATCATCACTCAAAACTGCAGGAGCAATTCAACTGGAAAATGCCAAGGGGTCGTTAACTGGGACGGCAAAGAAATTATTCCTTGCAACTATTTGTCAATCAAAGAGCTAAAATACAACACGTTTCAAGTCAGTTCATCTAAAGGGATCGGTTTAATGGATACACTTGGTCGCATGCTCATTCCACCAGTTTATAAATACATGTATGAATTAGGAAGAGACACAACACTGTTACAAGTTGGTCGACATTCAGGCACATGGGGTTTGTATCATCGTTCTGGGAAACGTATTGCAGATACGATTTATGGTGGGTTTGAAGAGCCATTTGGAACATTGATTCCATTTTATGCCGATTTACATTTCCGAGTTGTTAATCATTCTTGGGAACATGATGAAAAACGCATCGGAATTATGGATTATGCGGGCAATGTACTCATTGAACCTTTATACGATAACATCTATCGAGATTATCCTAAAAAAGGTCAAATACGCTTGAGTTATGGCGAAAGTTACTGCGTAATTGATGAAAGTGGGAAGTTGATTGAAGGAAAATTTAATACAGTCAGTCCTCCAGATACCAATTTAAATCCTACCGCTCTTAAAAAGTCAAAAAAGAAAAACCGCAAAAAACGCGTCAGATGGCTCTGAGATTTAGCACAAATAAAAAAGGGATTCTGCACAAATACAAAATCCCTTTGAAAGCCTTAAACTTTAATTTGCTTATTTCACGAGTTTCCGCGATATAAAATCGCCGTCTTTGGTTGTAATTTTTAATTCATAAATCCCCTTTGGAAGATTGTTTGTATTCAATGTTTGACTTAAATCGGAAAGAACTGATTCGACAACAATTCTTCCAGACAAATCGCAAATTGTGATAGCAGCGCCAAGTAAGTTTTCAGTTATTTCAATCGTAACATTTTCTTGAATCGGGTTAGGATATACTTGCACCATTTCTTGATTCAGTTGACCAATACTTGCATCGTCCAAGGCTCTTAACACAATAATACTATGTGTATTTGGATTCGTATTTGACCAAGATGCACCATTTGTTGCAAGGTAAATCTCTTTTTCTGGACCTACACAAATATCGCGTAAACGACCAAATTGGTTAATCAAATAATGGTCTTCATCAGCAACAGCTGTCCCAGTTGCATTCAATTGCATCGCAATTATGCGTTTATCTTTCAGAACAGACATGAGTACTCGACCATTGAATTCTGGGAACAAAGGATTTTCATAATAAACCATATCTGAGGGAGCATTCGTTGGTGTCCAAGCGACTAAAGGTTCCATTACATTGTTGGCATTACAAAAAGTTTGTTCGCCACCTGCATCACAAAAGCCTTCCACATTTGGCCATCCATAATTTCTGCTTGCTTCTAGAATTTGAAACTCATCATCGGTTGAAGCACCATGTTCAGAGACATATATTTTTCCGTTTGGATGTTGTAAAATACCTTGCACATTTCTGTGCCCAAATGTATAAACTGGATTTCCTGCAAATGGGTTGTCGGCTGGAATGGTGCCGTCCAAATTAATTCGCAAGACCTTACCATTGAGTTCATTCACATCTTGAGGAAGCGATTGATTTTGTGCATCACCAGTTGAAAAAAGCAAGGTATTATCAGGTAAAATGGCAATTCTTGAACCGTTGTGCGTAGTATTTCCAATAATATTATTAATTAAAACTACTTCGTTGACCAAGCTCGTTCCGTTATAAGTATACTTTACAACCTTCTCTTTTATG
Organism: Crocinitomicaceae bacterium; assembly: GCA_044233275.1. Taxonomy (GTDB): domain Bacteria; phylum Bacteroidota; class Bacteroidia; order Flavobacteriales_D; family Crocinitomicaceae; genus M0103. The sequence goes on from JBIIKG010000012.1 coordinate 6,708, forward strand.
TTTGAAAATGTACCGTATGTATAAGCTAAAAACACTTCTGGTGTATTCGCAAAATCGGGGTGAAGAGCCATTCCCAGTAATCCTGATTCTGAGTTTTGGTAAACCGAAGAAACGATATTTAGAATCACCGTTTTCGTTTTCGCAACTGGATCGATACGGCTAATGATCCCTTTTCGTTCGGTAGTCCAAATAAAGCCATCAGGACCATAAATAATTTCCCAAGGGATATCCAAGCCGGTATAAATTGTATCAACCTCAACTGTTGTAGTACCAACCGTTATGTTGCTTTGAGAAAATGAATTGAATGTAAAACTTACTAATAGTAGACTAATAAATTGACGCATAAGAAAGATTTTGAATCAAATATAATAAAATGAGTCTGTTGTCAAGCTAAAATTAGTGTAACTGAAGCTATTTTTTCAATTTTGAGGGATTTTTTCAAAAAATTCTTTTTCTAAAAATTGGTATTTTCCTATTTGAAATAAAAGCTATATACTATACCGTTTGGCTATTAAAACAGCTATAATTAATACTATTTAGCCATTACATTGTCTGTAAATTATAATATTTGGCTGTTTGTACAGATTGTTTTCGTGTATTTGTTCTAAGAATAAATTAATAAATTGCCTTTCGACCCTTTCGACCCTTTCGACAGGCTCAAGGAACTCAAGGAACTCAGGGAACTCAAGGAACTCAGGGATTAAAGGGACCGATTTTAATTTTACAATCGATGGGTGAGCAAACCAATATAGTGAAGCTTTCTAAATCGGTGGCTGAGCAATATTGTTGGTTGAGCTTTCTAAATCGGTGGCTGAGCTTGTCGAAGCCCGGATTTTGAAAGCCTCACCAACTCCTCCAACCTCCCAGAAATCAACGCTTCTTTTTTCGCTCTACTCCACTTTTGAATTTGTTTTTCCCTATAAAACGCTAGATCAATTCTGTCAAATTCTTCAAAAAATACCAATTCAACAGGTGCATGTTTCTTTGTGTAATTAGCCCCTTCACCTATTTGATGTTGCGCCAATCTAAGATCTAAATTATTCGTGCTTCCAGTGTAATAACTCCCATTTGAACACCGCAACATATACGTCCAACCTTTCATTTTTGAATTTTTCTTATTTAAATTAAGAAAAAGGTTGAGATATTCCATCAAATAATTCGTCGTTTTTTGCAAAAAAAAGAGGCCACAATTGCGACCTCTTACTGTAAAACTTTTAAAAAACTAATTCTTTACAATCCGCACCGGCAGTTTATTCTCACCAACTTGCACTAAATAATTGCCTGCTGCAAGTTTTGAGATATCTATACTTGTTGTTGTACCTGTTAGTTTTCCCGTTAAAACTTTACGACCTTGTGCATCGAGCAAAAAATAATTTTCATTTATTCCTGATGGAGACAGAACATTCAACTGATTGCTTGCTGGATTCGGTGAAATTGTAAACGAATTTTCAAGTTCTTGAAGACCTGTAAAATCTAATGACAAATTCAAGGTAATAGTACTATCACAACCTGCAGCGTTTGGAATTACTTGGGTGTACGTTCCTGATTGGGTGTAGGTTTGGCCGTTGAGTGTGTATAAATCTAGTGCTGTTTCGTTGAGGGTTGATGAAGAATTGTTGTTGACCACAATATTAACTGTATCTGTTCCAATACAACCATTTGCATCTGTTCCTGTAACCGTATAGCTGGCAGTTGCAGTTGGAACAAAACCAACACCATTTTGCACGTTGTTATTCCATGAATAAGTTGATGCTCCCAAACCAAATAACGACGTAGATTGTCCTTCGCATAAGGTTTGATCTGGGCCAGCACTAACTGCCAACGAATTTAATTGTGCATTGTATAAATCTTGGATTTCGCATTGGGTTAAAGCACGGTTCCAAATGCCGATGTCGTCGAGGAAGCCCTTAAAATAATTAGCCGTAAAAAGACAACCAATAGTATGAACAAATGAATTTTCTGTATTTATACTAAGAGTTGGAGCAAGAGTATTCGTTGGTAAAATTTGATTATCCATGTACACAATTATTCCACTGCTTCCGTTCCCATTGTAAGTCACAAGAATATTGTGCCATAAACTATCTGGAGTGTATGTGCTTCTTACTGCGCCGTTACAATATTCTACGCCAATTAAGTCACCAGTTGTATAAACGCTAAACCTAGTTCCGAAGTTATTTCCGCCGTATGCGAAAAAATGGCGATCTCCTCCTGGATAGGGTAAATCACATTTAAACCAAACTGAAATTGTTCTTTCACTGTTCCCAAACGGGAAATTATTTAATCCGGTAATATTTACTCCGCTGTTGTTACCGGAACAGTAAAATGCAGAATTAATATTGTTGAACCTATCCGTATTGAATGTCCCATTTACATTATTTCCATTATTCGCGTTCCCGCTTTCATCGTTGGCATTGCTATTGAAAGGCCAATAACCAACAAGTCCGTTGGTGGGAACATAGCTTGGCACTTGAGCAAAAGCGTTGATGCATAAAAGTGCAGTTGATAGGATTAAGATGTGTTTTTTCATGGTATTTTTATTTTTTAATTCTCACCTGGAAAACGGAAAATGGGATCAAGATTGCTAATGAGGGTTATATTACTGTCATTATAAAACGAAATAGAGAAATCAAATTCTCTTTCTAAAAAAGTTCCAATTTCATTAGAAGTTGGACTATTATTAATAAAGTTATGTTGTGGGAATAAATGTTGGTTCTCTCGTGACCAAGGCATTGGCTCAGTAACAACGTAGGTTCCTGTTCTAAATTGATAATAAATTAATATGTGTTTGTTATTCATTGTACTTGGTTATGAGACAGTTCTCCAAATCTAACAAAACTTTCTCATAAACGTGTAAATATTGCGCATTTATTTCTCATTTCAAGTGACAAATTTGTAACCTATGCAACACCGAGGAGAAATTGTGGAAAAGGCTGTGCGCCAGAGTGGTTATTCGCTTACGAAATTGACAAATCGTCTTGGGAAAAGTCGCAGATGGATATACCACGCATTCGAAAATCCCATGTTGCCTATAGAGACAATCTTTGAAATTGGAAAAATCATTCATTATGATTTTTCACACGAATTAGTCGAATTAAAAAAACTGGAAAATAAAGTTGTTTCGGTAAACCAAACAGTGCCCTTTACCGAAGAGAACACCGCCGAACATTGGAAGAATAAATATTTGAATCTTTTAGAAAAATACAATCATTTACTCGAAAAAGTCAGCGCTCAAGATTAAACGGCCATTCATAACTTTCAACTACTCATTGAGCAATAAATCGATGTCTTTTATCAGTCGATTTACTTCCTTTTTATTCGTTCCGTCATAATAGCCTCTGATGCGCATTTTTTGATCAACTAAGACAAAATTATTGGTGTGGATGAAATCACTGCCAACATCCCCCTGGTTTTGCGATTCAGCTGGTTTTAATACAAAAAAGGACTTTCGGGCCAATTCATAGAGCTTATCTTTTTCACCAGTTAAAAAATGCCATTGTTTGGAATCCGCATTGTGTTCATCTGCGTAACGCTTCATTTGCTCAACGGTATCTATTTCTGGATTTACGGTAAAACTCAACATACTTACTTCATCATTTTTCTTGTATGCCTCGTGAACACGCTGCATTTCCACATTCATGATGGGACAAATCGTTTGACAAGTCGTAAAAAAGTACTCAGCCACAAATACTTTCCCCTTTACATCATTCTGGGTAATTGTTTTCCCATTTTGGTTTAAAAATGAGAAATCACCAATTTTATGTCCATAACCTACCCTTAATAGCTCAGGATCAACCATTTCCTCACTAATATCTATCGGATTAATAACAGGTAGTTTTGTCTTTTCCGAAGGTTTCAAGTATTGGTAACTAATTGTGACACCAACAATGAAAAACACGATTAAAAATAGAATTCTATACATGAAACAAAGTTACTTTTTATTCCAAATTCAGAAAATGATATTCATCATGATTTTTTAGTTTTATATATTACTCTATTATTTCATAACTTAGCTTCTTTAAATTCAAAAGCTAAACCGAAAATGCTCCAATTTCTCCTGAAGCGAATCTTTACATTACTAGTTCTTGTTTCAAGCTCAATTGCTTATGGTCAACAAATAATTGATTCTTGTTTTACTAGTACTACAACTGGAACAGGCTTTAATGCAAGCGCTAATTTAACGAGTTTAAATGGAGATTTAATGCAATGGAATGGCTCTTCTTGGTTAGATGGATGGCCTGGCGCAAACATTACTATTGCTCCGCCCGCTGGAGGTAATGGTTGCCGAGCTATTTGGTGTGGAAGCGGATCGGTTTGGACAACTGGTGGAGAAGGGTTTGGAATTCGTCTCAATGGTCCCTTAGTCGCTGGACAAACCTACACTTATAATTTTACAACTGTAAGTCACGGAGTTGGAAGTGATGGTAATTTCAGTCCGATGTTATATACAAATACTAGTGGTTCTGTTGGTGGTGTTTTAGTCGGAAACCTAACGCCGGCAGGAAACACTTGGGTTACAAATGCTTTTACATTTACTGCAACTGCAGCGCAAGCTGGACATACATGGCTCGTTATATTTACAGGCGGTGGTGGATCCTCAGGTTTCGTAAATAATTTCTGTGCATCTTGTAACATTCCCCAAACGACAAACTGTAATGTTAATTTGGGTCCAGATTTAAATTTATGTCCAGGACAAACTGCTACACTCAACGCAACAACACCGGGAGCAACATACCTATGGTCGAATAACTCAACTGGACCAACATTGACTGTAACACAAGCAGGGACATATACCGTTGCAATCAATGTGAATGGCTGCACTGATACGGATGCCGTTACTGTCACTTATGGAACTAATCCAACTGTAAATTTAGGCCAAGATCTATCCTTATGCCCTGGTCAAACAGCAACGTTAAACGCAACGATACCTGGTGCAAGCTACTTATGGTCGAATAACACAACGGGACCCACATTAACAGTTAATTCAGCTGGAACTTATTCGGTGACAGCGACACTTAATGGCTGCACTGGAACAGACGCCGTTAATGTAACTTATGGAGTGAATCCAACAGTTAATCTTGGTCAAGATCTTTCGCTTTGCCCAGGTCAAACAGCAACATTAAATGCAACAACTGCTGGAGCAAGCTACTTGTGGTCTGATAACACAACGGGGCCAACATTAACAGTTAATTCAGCTGGAACTTATTCGGTGACAACAACACTTAATGGTTGTACTGGAACAGACGCCGTTAATGTAACGTATGGAGTGAATCCAACTGTTAATCTTGGTCAAGATCTTTCGCTTTGTTCTCCTCAAACAATAAGTTTAGATGCAACTTTTCCTAATTCTACCTATTTATGGCAAAATAACTCCACTTCACCCACTTTCAATGTTACACAAACTGGCACATACAGCGTAGCAGTGACAAATAATTGTGGCACAGCATCAGATAATATTTTAGTAACAATAAATGCAGCTCCCATTTTTGATTTAGGTCCAGATTTGATTATTTGTGTTGGTGAATCAATCGATTTAGACGCTACAACACCAAATGCAACATATCTCTGGCAAGATAATTCTACGAATCCAATCTTTACCGCTTCACAAGCTGGTAATTACAGTGTTGTGGCTTCCATAGGAAATTGCTCGAGCACCGATGATATTGATATTACTGTTGTCACGTCGCCACTTATTAACTTAGGAAACGACACTGTTTTATGCGAAGGTCAATCACTGATTTTAAATGCTGCTATTTCTGGAGCGACCTATCTTTGGCAAGATAATTCAAGCAATTCTACTTTTACAGTTACACAACCAGGCCTTTATTCAGTTGATTTAACGAGTGCCTGCGGAAGCGTTTCTGATGCTATCCAAGTTGATTTCGTCGCTTTACCAATTGTCAATTTGGGAAATGACACATCATTCTGTTTAGGCGGAAATGTATTACTAGATGCGACCAATACTAATTGCACTTATGAATGGCAAGATAATTCTTCAAACTCAACCTATGCTGTAAACCAATCTGGTACTTATTCAGTCATAGTAAGTAATTCAAATGGTTGTACCTCAACAGACGCTATAATCGTTACAGTTAATCCTATACCTACTGTTTCAGCTGGTGGTGATTTAAGTCTTTGCCAAGGAAATTTAATAACATTGTCAGGAAGTGGTGCGAACACTTATTCATGGGATAACGGTGTAACGAATGGAACAGCTTTTTCTCCTCCAATTGGAACTACCGTTTATACGGTGACGGGAACTACTTCTGCTGGCTGTGCAGATACTGATGAAGTAACGGTAGTTGTCGGAAATGCACCAACTATAACTTTTACAGCTGATATTACTGAAGGTTGTACTCCGTTATTAGTGAATTTAACAAATACGACTCCTGGCGCAAGCAACTGTGTCTGGACCTTGTCTGATGGAACAATTATCACAGGATGTGGGACAATTCCTGTCCTTTTTGAACAAGAAGGATGTTTTGATGTCACTTTAACAGCTGAATTATCAGGTGGTTGTTTCGGCACATCGACTGAGGTAGATTATATATGTACAGAGAATCCACCTATTGCTTCTTTTAATGCAATCCCGCAACAAATAACTGCTTTAGATCCTACTGTTTATTTCAATAACACTTCAATTGGTGCAAGCGCTTATGTTTGGAATTTTGGCGATAGCACTCAGCTTTCAACCCTCACCAATCCGCAACATCAGTATCCTGTTGGTGTTGCAAATAGTTATCCGGTGATGCTGATTGCTACCTCTTCATTTGGTTGCAGTGATACCGCTTATTCTTATATTCAGGTACTGGAAGAATTGATTTACTACGTTCCTAATTCTTTCACGCCAGATGGTGATATATTCAATCAAACATTTCAACCAGTTTTCACATCAGGTTTTGATCCATTCAATTACAACTTGCGGATTTTTAATCGATGGGGAGCAGTGATTTTCGAATCTGGTGATGCAGCGATAGGTTGGGACGGAAGTTATACCTTGAATGGGAATGTTCTTCCATGTCAAAGCGGAGTGTATACTTGGAAAATTGAATTCAAATCACCAGAAAACGATGAAAAGCAAGTGATTCACGGTCACGTTAGTCTATTGCGATAATCAGTTACTACTTGGTTTTGGACGAAAAGGCTTCTTTTTCTTATGAAATGGTTTGCTTTTCGGTTTGGATTGAATTGAAAATTCAGGTCCAGCACCTAAATCTTCAGGCAAAGGAACTTGTGTAATATCAGCCTCAATTAAGCGTTGTATTTGCGCCAATTTACGCATGTCTTTCTCATTTACCAATGTGATTGCTTCTCCTTTTGTATTTGCACGAGCAGTTCGTCCAACTCGATGCACATAATCTTCCGCATCAAAAGGAGTATCGTAATTGATTACGAGGTTAATTTCTTTGATATCAATTCCGCGACTCATAACGTCTGTAGCGACAACAATACGAATACGCTTCGAACGGAAACCGCGCAAAATTTCTTCACGCTGTTCTTGATCTAGATTCGATGAAACACCTTGTGCTTTAAAACCATTCTTTCGCAAACTATGCACAATTTCATTCACTTTTAACTTCGATGAAGTAAAGATAATGATGCTGGTATATTCAGGACGTTCGTCAAGAATCTGTTTAATCAACGGTGCTTTCTGGTTATCAAAAGTCAAATAAACCAATTGCTTCACACCAGCTGCAGGTTTTGAGATTGACAAGGTAATTTCTTCCGGATCCTTCAAAATCCGCTTCGCCAAATCCCTAATTTTATTGGGCATTGTTGCGCTAAACATCAAGGTCTGACGTTCTTGAGGAAGATTCGAAATAATTGTTACTAAATCATCTGCAAAACCCATATCGAGCATTTTGTCCGCTTCGTCTAATACCAGGTGTTTCACTTTTGAAAAATCAACATAACCTTGCTGAATATGCGACAATAATTTTCCTGGTGTTGCCACAATAATATCGGTACCTTCTGATAATGCTTCTTTTTGAACATCCCAATCTTTTCCACTTCCACCGCCATAAATTGCTTTAGATCCGACTGAAACAAAATATGATAAACCTTGAATTTCTTGTTCAATTTGCACGGCCAATTCCCGCGTTGGAACAACAATCAATGTGTCGATTGATGAGTCTTCTTTTCCAGTTAATTTATGTAGAATGGGTAAAATAAATGCCGCTGTTTTACCTGTGCCTGTTTGAGCACAAGCTATCAAATCTTTGTTCTGAAGGATTTGTGGAATGGCTAATTCTTGAATGGGAGTTGCATTTACAAATCCCATATGGTCAATTGCCTCTAACAACTGTTCGTTGAGGTTTAATTCTTTAAATGTCATATTGGCCGTTAAATTACAAAAAAAAGGCGAGTCCTATAATAGAACCCGCCAATAACGATCTTGAAACAAGTAGACTAACCTGCGTAACTTCTTTTTGCCCAGTTACTGCAAGCCTTTTTTCTTCTCTTGTTCATGCGTTTCTTCTTACGTTGTTTCTTCTTGTCAATTTGCGAAGAAATTGTGGTTTCAGTTGAAGTAGAAAAGTCTACTACTGAAACAGCCAAACTCTTAGCAGAAAGCGTAAGCGAAGAAAATACAACGATTAAGGCAACAAGTAATCTCATGAAAATACTATTAGGTTGTGTGGGCACACAGCTATGAAAAGATGAACGTTCCTGCAAATAAAAGTTACAATCAATGAGCGAATTTCTTAACTCGACGTTGTTTTGTGCTCAATCAAAACATTTTTCTGACCTTCGCGTTTGAAAAGTATGGGCAAACTCGAACAGATAGGATTAGAAATATTAAACACTTCTTTACTCGAGTGGATTGCTGTTCTTTCCAGTGTGTTTTACATTGTACTTATTGCTCGAAAGAATAGTTTAGCCTGGTTTTTCGCACTTGTTGGCTCGAGTATTTATGTTTACCTCTGCTTTAATAGTCAATTCTATTTGGAAACTATTCTTCAACTTTTTTACGTTTCTATGGCCATAACTGGTTGGCTTCTTTGGAATAAAAAACAAGAAATACCTTTCAAAATTATTCAATGGAAAGGCAAGCAACACTTGGTGAATATTTTAATCAGCAGCATTCTCACCTTAATTTTAGGAAATTTCTTTCAAGTCTATACCGACCAAGCACTTCCCTATTTAGACGCATTCACAACTGTTTTTAGTATTTCTGCTACGCTTATGGTTGCCTACAAAGTACTCGAAAATTGGTTGTATTGGATTGTTATTGATATCGCTTCGATGCCATTGTATGCTTATCGTGACCTAAATTTAACTGTCGTCCTTTTTGGGATTTATACCATCGTTGCCATCGTTGGTTTTGTGCGCTGGAGAAGAACCTTTAAATTGCAAGCACAATGATTCGAATTGCGATTACTGGACCTGAATCCTCTGGAAAAACAACGTTAGCAGAGCAACTAGCTCTTCAAACAAATGGTACTTGGATTCCAGAATTTGCAAGAGAATTCCTTGAGCAACTCAAAAGACCATACACCCAAAATGATCTAGATATAATTGCTAAAGGTCAACTGCAAGCATGGAAAAAATCTTCTGAATCCAAAATACAATTTTGTGATACCGACATGTTGGTGATGAAAGTATGGTCTGATTTTAAATTTGGCACCTGTAGTTCTTTTATTTTAGAGGCACTCAATCAACAAACATTCGATCATTATTTTTTATGTCAACCCGATATAGAATGGGAAGAAGATCCCTTACGCGAACATCCTGAACAACGCGAAGAATTGTTTGAATTATACGTAGCAGAATTAAAAGTTCGTAACCTGTCATTCACAGTCATTGGAGGATCTCTTGAAGAACGATTAGTGAAGTGTTTGAAAGTCCTTTCAACAATTTCAAACTAAATAATCCGAATTCCGTAACGCCAAATCGACAATTCATGTGTATTTTTGTCCCATCTCTAAGGGGTGCCGATCTTATGAAAGGCTGAGATTATACCCATTGAACCTGTCAGGATAATGCCTGCGTAGGGAAGATGATACTTTATTTATAAATTGCTAATTATTCACATTCAGAGAATTAGCCCCTTGTTCTTGTTAAATTTTATTTTAAAATGAAAACAAGAATTTCAACAATCACCGCGTTATTTGCACTGGCAACATCTTTCAGTGCTTTTGCTCAACATTCCATTCATGGAACCATCAAAGACAGCGGAGGGTCTCCCTTGCCTGGTGTAAAAGTGTACATAACAGATACATATTACGGAGTATATTCAAATGCTGAAGGAAAATATCAGTTTTCGGAAGTTAATGATGGTAAGTATGAGTTGGAAGCTACTTTCATGGGCTATGAAACCCAGAAAGTAATGGTACATGTGAATGGTAAAGATGTGGAACAGAACCTCACACTTTTTACTTCAACATTGATGATTGAAGAGGTACAAGTTTCTGCTGTGCGTGCCGATGCGAGTACGCCAACAACCTATACCAATCTCGCCACAAAACAACTTTCACGTGTCAATTACGGGCAGGATTTGCCGTATTTATTGGAAGGAACGCCATCAACAGTTGTTACTTCAGATGCGGGTGCTGGCGTAGGTTACACAGGAATTCGTATTCGTGGTGTTGATCCTACACGCACCAATGTGACTATCAATGGAATTCCGATCAATGATTCGGAATCCCACGGCGTATTTTGGGTAAATATGCCCGATTTTGCCTCTTCAACAGATAACATTCAGGTGCAACGAGGTGTTGGAACTTCATCCAACGGAGCGGCCGCTTTTGGTTCGAGTATCAACATCAAAACAGATAACATCGAAAAACGAGCATATGCTGAATTGGACAATTCTGTAGGATCTTTTTCAACTCTCAGAAACACAGTAAAAGCTGGAACAGGATTAATTAACGATAAGTTTGTGGTTGATGCGCGTCTTTCTCGAATCAGTTCGGATGGCTTCATTGACAGGGCCTCCTCGAATCTTAAATCCTTCTATTTATCAGGCGCATGGATTGGCAAAAAATCACTTGTAAAAGCGAATGTTTTTAGTGGCAAAGAAATCACTTACCAAGCATGGTATGGAATTCCTGAGGCCAAATTGTACGGAAATAATTCTGACTTGTTGACCCATTTTTATAACAATTACTATCCCGGTGGATTGTACGAAACACCAGCAGATTCAGCCAACCTCTTCAATTCTAAACCCAATACCTACAATTATTACACCTACGATAATGAGGTTGATAATTACCAACAAGATCATTATCAACTCCATTTTACACATACGTTCAATCCGAAAGTTTCGATCAACGTTGCCGGACATTACACGCGTGGCCAAGGATATTACGAACAATACAAACGCAATCAAGATTTTTCTACTTATGGATTCGAAACGTTATTCGTTGGTGGTGACACTGTCAATACAACAGATTTAATTCGCAGAAGATGGTTAGACAACCATTTTTATGGCGGTATATTTTCTGTCAATTATACCAATTTAAAGAAGCTCAAACTAATTGCGGGTGGAGGAATCAATCAATATGACGGTGCCCATTTTGGGGAAGTAATTTGGGCAAGAAGTGCCTCTCAAAGTGAAATTGGAGAACGATACTACGAAAATAATTCGGCCAAATTTGAAGCAAGTGGGTATGTAAAAGGAACGTATCAAATTAAAAAGGTGACTGTTTTTGGTGATTTACAAGTACGTCACCTGAACTATTCCTACTTAGGTATTGATCAATCTTTTGGCAATTTAATTCCTTTGCAGCAAGAAGTACAGTTTACTTTTTTCAATCCAAAAGCTGGATTTATGGTTGATTGGAATGACAAAAACAACTTCTACACTTCCTTTGGCATATCGAATCGCGAGCCTGTTCGAGACGATTTCATTCAAAGTTCACCAACTAGTCGACCAAGATCGGAGCAATTAAGCAATGTCGAACTTGGATACCGCCACCGTTCTAAAAAATGGTTCGTGAATGCCAATTATTACTTAATGGCTTACAAAGACCAGTTGATATTAACGGGAGAAATTAACGATGTTGGCGCCTACAACCGAATTAATGTTGACAAAAGTTCACGCATGGGAGTTGAAGTTGAGGCTGGTTATATGTTGCTGAAAAATCTAAGCTTTAGCGGAAATATTACCTTGAGTCAAAACAAAATTGCCACGTTCAATGAATACATTGACAACTATGATTTGGGAGGACAAGACGTAATTGTGCATGAAAACACTGATATTGCTTTTTCACCGAACGTTATTTCAGCCGTTGGAATCCTTTATGAGCCAATCAAAAACCTGGAGCTGAATCTGTTAGGGAAGTATGTCGGAAAACAGTTTTTAGATAACACATCGAGTGAAAACAGAAAACTAGATGCCTACTACACTGCAAATATGGGAATCAGTTATACTATTTCTAACAAAGGATTCAAGGAAATCAAAATTGGTGTTTTAGCCAACAATTTGTTGGACTTTAGCTATTCAAGCAATGGTTATTCTTGGGGTTACATTTCTGGTGGGCAGCGAATTATTGAGAACTTTTACTATCCACAAGCTGGAAGAAACCTCCTTGTTCGTTTGACATTGAAGATGTAAGATTTAAAATTATTAGTAATGTCCTCCCCCTCAATCCTCCTCCTAAGGGCGAGGAATTACTCACAGGAACAAATCAATCTTTTGTAATGGTTTTTAAAAACATAATTCAGAATTGGCATTAAATATTATTTACAAATAGGTTTCCCCCTTTGGAGCGGAGCATTGAGCCTGTCGAAATGTTGGATTAAGGGGGAGGATATAATTATCTATTGTTTCTAAAAAGAAAAGGCAATTCAAGAATGCTTATTTCTCCGCAAAAATCGCCTACCTTTAACCTATGAAGCCCTTAAAGCATTTACTAGAGTCTGAATTTACCTTTAAAACTTCCCGTAGTGGAGGAAGTGGAGGTCAGCATGTAAATAAAGTTTCAACGAAAGTAGAACTTGACTTTGATGTTGTTAATTCAAAAATATTGACTGACGAACAAAAAGATATCATTACTAATAAACTGGCAGCTCGCATTACCGTGGATGGAATTTTGCAGGTTATTTGTCAAACTGAACGAAGTCAATTGAGAAACAAAATAGCGGCAATTGCTAAGTTTCATGAGTTAATTGATGCGTGTTTTGTAGTGATTAAAAAGCGAAAAGCAACAAAAGTTTCTAAAGCCGTTAAAGAACGACGTTTGCTTGCAAAAAAGCGCAATGCCGAAATAAAAAAATTGAGAAGAAACGATTTTGAGTAAAAAAGAAGATTTCATCAAAATTAGAGCATAATCAATTTATAGAAATCTAATCTTTCAATAAAACGTGGCGAATATCACAAAAAATTGAAATCATATTATAGATTTATCTAAAACTTTTTAGCTCTCCTATTGTTTCTAAATAAAGTCTCGTTATGCTCAAGTCTGGTTATGTATTTACTCCATATGAAGCTCCTGAACAATCAAATTTTGATAAACTATTTGACGTTTTCAGCGAACTTATCACGCATACATCAGGCGACGTTGATGAAGCACTGGATTGGCTAAATGTGCTCGACAAAGAATATTCTTTAACAAGCGATGACTACACGATGGAAGATTTCATTGAAGATCTTAAAAAGAAAGGCTATTTGCGGGAAGAAATTGAACCAGATGGGAAAGGTCAATTGACAATCACAGCCAAAACAGAGCGTGTTTTGCGCAAAAATGCCATGGAACAAATTTTTGGGAATATCCGAAAGAGCGGACAAGGAAACCACAAATCTAAAAAAAGTGGGCAAGGAGATGAGGCCACCGGTGAGTTTCGTGATTTTCAATTCGGTGATTCGATTGAACACATTTCAATTACAGAAAGTTTAAAAAATGCTCAAATCAATCATGGGATGGGTGAATTTCGCTTGACCGAGAATGACTTAGTGGTTGAAGACACGCATCACAAATCACAAATGAGTACTGTTTTAATGATCGATATCAGCCACAGTATGATTTTATACGGTGAAGATCGCATTACCCCAGCAAAAAAAGTAGCGATGGCCTTAGCCGAACTCATCACAACGAGTTATCCAAAAGACACCTTGGATGTTATTGTATTTGGAAATGATGCATGGCCGATCAAAATTAAAGATTTACCGTATTTGAATGTTGGACCGTATCACACCAACACAGTTGCTGGATTGGAATTAGCAATGGACATTCTGCGTAGGAAACGCAACACGAACAAACAGATTTTTATGATTACAGATGGGAAACCAAGTTGTTTACGCATGCCCGATGGTCAATATTATAAGAACAGTAATGGTTTGGATGAAATGATCGTCGAGAAATGCTACAACATGGCGGCACAAGCCCGAAAAATGCATATTCCGATAACTACCTTTATGATCGCACAAGATCCTTACTTACAACAATTTATCGAGGAATTTACAAAATCAAATAAAGGAAAAGCGTTTTACACTGGGTTGAAAGGTTTGGGAGAAATGATTTTTCACGATTATGAAACAAATAGAAAAAAACGAATTAATTGATACGATGGACACAACAATCAACACAATTGGCGCATTAAGAGCAGCAGGATACACTTCTAAAAGTATCAAAACGGAGTTAAGAGATAATTTAATCGAATCACTCAAAACAGGTAAACCAACTTTCCCAGGAATGCATGGTTACGAGCACACTGTTATTCCACAACTAGAACGAGCGATTTTATCGAAACACAATATCAACTTGTTGGGTTTGAGAGGTCAAGGAAAAACAAGGATTGCCCGTTTGATGGTGAATTTATTGGATGAATACATTCCTGTTATTGCAGGAAGCGAAATGAATGATGATCCCTTCAATCCAATGAGTCGTTTTGCAAAAGATGTGATTGCAGAAAAAGGAGATGAAACACCAATTGAGTGGTTGCACCGATCTGATCGCTTTTTTGAAAAATTGGCTACACCAGATGTAACAATTGCCGATTTAATCGGAGATATTGATCCAATTAAAGCAGCTAACTTGAAATTGAACTATTCCGATGAACGTGTTTTACATTTCGGTATGATTCCAAGAGCAAATCGCTGTATTTTCGTCATCAATGAATTACCTGATTTACAAGCACGCATTCAAGTTGCATTGTTCAATATTTTAGAAGAAGGAGACATTCAAATTCGTGGATTTAAATTGCGCCTTCCGTTGGATCTTCAGTTTGTTTTTACAGCAAATCCTGAAGATTATACCAATCGTGGAAGTATCGTCACGCCTTTGAAAGATCGAATTGGTTCGCAAATATTGACACACTATTCGGCCGATATTAAAACAGCGAAAAAAATCACCGAGCAAGAAGCTCAAAAATTGGAAAATCGTTTGTGTGAAGTTCACGTTCCTGAATTAGCAAAAGATATTCTCGAGCAAATTGCATTTGAAGCCCGAGAAAGTGAATACATCGATCATAAAAGTGGTGTTAGTGCGCGTATGAGTATCACGGCGTATGAAAATTTAGTTAGTACAGCCGAACGAAGAGCAATTTTAAACAATGAACACGAAACAAGCGTTCGTTTTAGTGATTTAATCGGAATGATTCCTTCCATTACGGGAAAGGTGGAATTGGTGTATGAAGGCGAACAGGAAGGAACGTCATTTGTGGCTAATCAGCTAATTAGCGAAGCTACAAAAACGCTCTTTTTGATGTATTTTCCAAAAATTGAGAAGCTTAAGAAAGAAGATCAAGTAACACCTTATGATGATGTGTTAAGCTGGTTTTTTGAAACAGATGCCTTTGAATTAGATGATGAAACGGATGAAAAAACGTATACTTCAGCGTTAAATGCAATTGAGCCCTTGAAGCAATTAATCAAGCGTTATCAACCTAATGTTTCTGAAGTTGACATGCCTTTTTTAATGGAATTTGTGCTTTGGGCCTTGGTGGAATTGAAACAATTGTCCAAGCGAAGAACAGCAAATGGCATGTCGTTCAATGATGTTTACGACAATCTCATTAAAGGATTATAAAACAATTAAGGAAATGGAGCCGTATTTCAATTTATGGCTCCATTTTTTATGCGATAAAGAAATATTATAAAAACCGTTTTTTAGTAGAAGGTACATTCGTTTGCAAATTCCACTTAAGACCTAGACCCGATGAACTCAATTCAATCTTATTCATCATCGGTTCCAAGGATTTTTTCGAGTGACGGTTATGGATAGCATATGCTACTATATCAAAAACAAACAAAAATCCGCCCTGCAACAAAAGGCTGCTGCCATAACCATTGAATTGATCTTGTTTATCACTATTCGATTTTGCTTCACTTCTCAGCAACAATCCTCCAGCCATATACCCAATATCTAATCCTGTATTTATTAAAAAGATTTTTTCCGTTTGGTGCTGCGTTCGAATTGTTTCTGAAAAAGAAAGTGATGTATTGGCCTTTTTAGCTTTTAAATAACCCGGTATCGCCAAACCAATGTTTACCGTGTTCCACATCACATTCATTTGATGAAAGTAATGCGCCTCACCAGTTGGAACGGTTGCCCAACCAATTCCACTCGCAATAAAATTGGTCGTCGCCCAAGAACCTAAGCCAATCATCAAGTGCTTATCGCTTTGAATTCGTTCTTTATTGAATTGTTCGAGGGTTTGGGCAGTTGAATAAAAGGAGGTGAAAAATACTAATAGGGAAAGAAGTTTCATAGCTTAAAATTACGATTATCTATTTTGAACAAAACAAATGGGAATTAGTTCTTTTAGAACCCTCATAAAAAAATTGAGTTTGAAATGTGTCCTTCGCACTTTTATAAATTTCACAATCAGTCATTTTAACAACAATACTGAACATGTTTTGCGTGAATTAGAAAAATAAGTATCTTTCAATTATGAAAAATCTATTGCTAACCAGCTTTCTCTTTGCTACAGTATATTTGAACGGACAAACAAACCTATTAGTGACGAATGCGGTCGCTGATCAAGTAATCAAAGGAAACTTTGACCCAACGCTTTTTGCTTCATCGAATCCTGTATCTGATCATCAGCAGATTGTGCAATATCTTCAGAACAATATTCAATCAGATTCTTTAAAAGCATACATTTTGAAAATGGCAACTTTTCAAAATCGTAACACGGGCTCTGATACTATTTCTTCAGTCTCCGGAATCGGAGCTGCGAGAAGATGGGCTTTTTCAAAATTTCAAGAATTCAGTTCAGCAGCTGAAAACAGATTAATCCCCTCCTATTTTCAATTTGACCAAGCGATATGCTCTGTTAATCAGCACCGAAATATTATGGCAGTATTGCCAGGCTCAAACATTGATCTGCACGAGGTTCTCATCATTGAGGGGCATATTGATAGCCGTTGTGAAACTGCCTGTGATATCCTCTGTTCTGCAGAAGGAATAGAAGACAATGCTTCGGGCTCTGCGCTCGTGCTTGAGCTGGCTCGTGTAATGAGTAATTTTTCCTATCCCAATACAATTATTTTCATGCTAACCACTGGAGAAGAACAGGGTCTTTATGGTTCAAATACTTTCGCGCTTTATTGCCAAAATAACGCGATACCAGTAAAAGCAGTATTGAACAATGATGTAATTGGCGGAGTAATCTGTGGAAGCACATCTTCTGCCCCATCTTGTCCGGGTGTTAACGATATCGACAGCACACAGGTTCGAATTTTCTCCTATGGTGGTTTTAATTCACCCTACAAGCAATTGTCTAGATTCGTTAAACTTCAGTACAAGGAAGAATTAGTGCAACATGTTAGCGTTCCGATGCTTATTTCTATTATGACACCAGAAGACCGTTCTGGAAGATCAGGTGATCATGTTCCTTTCAGACAAAAGAATTTTGCGGCATGTAGATTTACCTCTGCCAATGAACATGGCAATGCATCAAATGGGGTCGGCTATATGGATCGTCAACACACCAGTGGGGATATCCTCGGAATAGATACAGATTTTGATGGTCAAATAGACAGTTTTTTTGTTGATTTCAATTATTTGGCTCGAAATGCGGTTATTAATGGTGCGGCGGCAACAATTGCGGCAAAAGGTCCAAAAAAACCAGATTTTTCGATAAGTACGATTGTTGGCCCTGGATTGATTGTTGAAATTACAGATCAAACTCAATATTCAACTTACAGAGTAGGATTAAGAACACTAACAAATGATTGGGACACAGTGTATACAATAAATGGCATAATTGATACGATTTATCCTGCTCAGGCAAACAATTATATCGTAAGTGTTGCTTCGATGGATAATGCTGGAATGGAAAGTCTATTTTCTAAAGAAATCAATATTTTGAATAGTCAAGTGAATGTTACTGAATTGCAAACTGAAGATTCTGGACCTTTCCAATTATTACAAAACAAGCCAAATCCTTTTGACGAAGCGACCATAATCGGCGTTTACATGAAAGAACCTATCAATTATAAAACGGCATGGATCTCCATAGAAGATCTCAACGGGAAAGAAATAGAACGCATACATATTGACCTGAACAATGAGATAAATGAAGTTCAATATGAACACGGATATGGAAAATCAGGCATATTCAACTATTCATTGTTCGTTGATTATCAACTAATAGAAAGTAAAAGAATGGTTTTTGCGAATTGATGGTTGATTAAAATGGGAACTTGAAAAGCCAATTGGTTTAATCGCATAAAAAAATAAAAAACCCGACCTAAGTAGTCGAGGTTTATTTGTGACCTCAAAGGCCCAAGTTCAAACTTTTTAGAAGATATTCAACGCTTCTTGGATTAGCAAAAAAACAACCAAAAACAACAGCAGCTAGAAAATGTAGTTTTGATTGTGACGCACTACATTTTGATAATGACAAACTCTGTTCTTCTATTTTTTTGATGCTCATCCTCTGAACAAGTTGACTTAACTGTTCCTTCACATGGGCAGTCTACTTTTAATTGAGTCTCACCATAGCCCTTTCCATTTATTCTTTCTGGGTTAGTAATTCTTTCTTTTATGTAGTTAGCAGAAGCCTTTGCTCTATTGTCTGAAAGTTTCTCATTTGAGGCGATTGATCCGCGGCAATCGGTGTGTGAACCCAATTCAATTTCCATTGCTGGATTTTCATTCATTACCTTAACAATCTTATTCAACTCGATAGCCGCATCAGCACGAATTGTATATTTTCCTAAATCAAAATAAATTGGGTTGATATCAATAATTGAAGTTAAATCCAAACCGATATCAATTTTATCCATTGTCAAATCCAATGTTTCGTGAACATTGATTCTACCCATTTGAAGTATTGTGTAGTTAAACGTTACAACCTTTGACAGGTAACCTGGTTTTTCCAATCGGATGGTATATGATAACTGATCACTGACTTTTTTATCCAATAATTCTTTTTCAATATCCCCTGTTTTCGTAGTCAATCGATTGATAAACTCATTTTGATCATCGTTATTTGTAATTGTAATTTTCACCTCTTCTAATGGCAAGGCTGACTTTGAATCAGTAACAAGACAATATAATGATAAACTCACTTCTTTAGATAAGGCTATATTCCCATCAAGTTCTGTGGTTTCAGCATCTAAATTTTTGGTCGATACACTTCGCTGATTGTCATTATACTTCTCTACACCACTGACAGCAATACTATATTCTTCTTCTGGTTCAAGATCGAACAAAAACGAACCCAAATTATCAGTCGTCACGGTTGAAATCACCTCACCTTCCGAATTGATTAATTTAACTGTCGCGCCAAGAAGAATTTCACCAGTTGTTTCATCCTTAACAATTCCCTGAACTATGAGTTGCTTTTGAAATGGTTTTGTTAATACGTAAGAATAAATATCGTCATCTCCCTTGCCTTCCGTGCGGTTCGATGAGAAATAACCCGTTACGTTATCCTTGTTCATCGTAAATGCAAAATCATCGTTTTGAGAGTTAACAGGTTTTCCAACGTTTATTAACTTCTCAAATCCACCATTTTTGTCTAAACTCATCACAAAAACATCAAGTCCACCCAAACCAATGTGGCCATTTGAGGCAAAAAACAACTCACCTTTATTATTTATCCACGGAAACATTTCCTGTCCTTCCGTATTGAAAAGTGCTCCCATATTTTCAGCATTCCCAAGTGACCCATCAATATTGATTGCTGCCTTATATAAATCAGCCCCACCAAATCCACCTGGCATATCAGAAACAAAATATAATAAGCTGCCATCAGAAGAAATCGTTGGGTGACCAACTGAAAAGTCTTTGGAATTAAAAGGAAGCGTCTCTTCATTTTTCCAATTACCTAGCGAATCAATTGTTGCTCTGAACAACTGTAAATTTTGAATGCCTTTTTTATCCTTTCGTTGCTTTCCTTTTGAGATGTTATTACGTGTATAATAAACGTATTTACCATCGGGAGAAAAACACAAAGGCCCTTCATGAAAGCGTGTATTTATATCCTTATTTAATATTGAAATATTGTCCAATTCTTTTTGTGAATCAACATTCGATTCATAGACATCCAAGTATTGTGTTTCATTCCATGTCCATTCATATTGTATCATAACTGGCTTTCTGCGAGCAGAAATAAAATAAACGTTTTTACCATCAACAGAAGGATACGCTCCAAAATCAGCAACTGAGGAATTACAATTCAAATTTTTAATCTCAAAATGTATTCCTTGCTTTTCAATCTTATCTAAATAAGATGTATTGTTGATATAGGATAATCCTCGAATATCGTTTGAAGCAAGTTGATTAAATTTTGACATCCATTGATCACTTTCAGCATACTTTCCATTCTGCTTCAATGCTTGTGCGTAAAAGAAATAATCATCTTTTACTGCCATATCCGTATTGATCATTGAAGTAAAATAACTTTCTGCCTTTTCCATGTTTCCCATGTAATAATAGCACATAGCTATTTTCGCCAACAATTTTGGACTATCAACCTCAGAACCAATTAATTCTTCATACAAATCTACCGCATAGGAATAGGATAGTTTTTCATAATAAGCATCCGCTTTTTTAAGTTTTCCTGCTTGTCCATAGGAAGCAAATGCTACAACTAAATAGCATACTACTAAACAGTGTTTTTTCATAATCTTTTTGAATGCTTTGGTTAGAAATAACGAGGTGAACGAAGTCCCTGCTTTTTAAATACAAAATCGTAAGACATTAGTACTTCAAATGTTCCGTAATTGTAATTTCGAATGGCTTGGTTTCCAAAATCTGAAGCTATCCCTAGTTTAAGCTGCGGTGTAACTTGAAACTGTGCAAACACTCCAAATGCAGCATTTAAACGATACATTGCACCCAACCACATTTTTTCCTTATATATACCTGCAATACTTGCATCAATGTTAATTGGGCTTTTTTCAGTGATTTTAATTTGTGCTGTTGGTCTTAATTTCCAATCGTTATTTAATGGTAAAACACCACCAATGATTCCAAAATAATGTCTTCTTTCAATATTTACTTTACTTATACCATCATATCCGCGCTCAAGTAATTTTGGACTACTCGCTCCAATGAAAAAATGAGGTGTATGGTAATAAATTCCAAAACCAAAGTTTGGATTAATATTGTTTCTTACATTTTGAAGCAACTTTGGGTCATTGTCATCAGCCGTTTGCAGACTTGAGGTACCTACGGATATTATATTCATTCCGCCTTTTATTCCAAATGCCAATTTTCTGTCGTTTTTAAACTTTACCGTATAAGAAAAATCACCGTAAACCATTGTTTGTTTAATTGGTCCTGATTGATCATTCACCATCGTTATACCCAATCCTACTGATTCATATGTCAGAGGAGAGTGTGCACTCAAGGTTGTAGAAACTGGTCTTCCATCAAAACCAACCCATTGTTCACGATGTATACCTGTAATGTTAAACAAGCCTCGACTTCCAGCATAAGCTGGATTTACAAATAATGTGTTGTCAGGGTATTGCGTAAATTGCGGCTCTTGTTGAGCAAAAGTCGGTAACGCAAATGCACAAAAAAATGCTATTCTAATAATTTTAGTTATTTCTTTCATAATGTCAATTTTTAATAAAGCGCCCAGTTTATTCCACTGAGCGCTTCTACTTAATTTATCGTTGTAGATAGATATATCCTGTAAATACTCCAACATTCTCATCTTTCGTGTCAAACACATAGTAATAAGTTGCTGTTGGCAAGTCATCACCACCTATCGTAAAGTTGCTTTGTGTGCTACCATCCCAATTGTTTTGGTAATTTGATGTCTCATACACTAAAACTCCCCATCTATTGAAAATGGCTATTGTATTGTTCGGATATAATTCTATTCCTTCAATTACAAACTGATCATTGATTCCATCTCCATCTGGTGTAAATGCTTCTGGAATAACAATGTCACATGGTTTTGGACTACATGGATTGAATGGATCACTTCCGTTTGCAACCTCTGAACCATTAGTTACTCCATCATTGTCACAGTCTGAATCATTCCATGCTGTACTTGGCGTCACGGTCTGACTTGCAATTAACAATGAACATGGATCCGTTGGATTTGTACCGTCTGCAACCTCTGTTCCATCCAATACTCCATCTCCATCTGTATCTGGATTCAATGGATCTGTTGTTCCTACCATTTCTTCTCCATTTGTTATTCCGTCATTGTCACAGTCTGCATCACTCCACGCTGTACTTGGTGCTACCGTTTGACTTGCAATCAACAATGAACATGGATCCGTTGGATTTGTACCATCTGCAACCTCCGTCCCATCAAGTACACCATCTCCATCTGTATCCGGATTCAATGGGTCTGTTCCTCCTGCGATTTCTTCTCCATTTGTTATTCCGTCATTATCACAGTCGGAATCGCTCCAAGCTGTACTTGGCGCTACCGTTTGACTTGCAATCAACAATGAACATGGATCCGTTGGATTTGTACCATCTGCAACCTCTGTTCCATCCAATACTCCATCTCCATCTGTATCTGGATTCAATGGATCTGTTGTTCCTACCATTTCTTCTCCATTTGTTAATCCGTCATTGTCACAGTCTGCGTCATTCCACACTGTACTTGGTATTTCTGTCTGACTTGCAATCAACAATGAACATGGATCCGTTGGATTAGTCCCATCTGCAACTTCTTGTCCGTTTGTAACACCATCTCCATCACAGTCGAATGCCGGATTACTTGAACATGGTACTACAGTGATGAATATCGTATCGTTCACACATATTCCTGGTAAAGGAAGACCCTCATCACAGATTGATACTACTATTGTATCCGTTCCAGTAAATCCTGGGTTCGGTGTGTAGGTAAATGTTCCGTCCGCGTTAATTACTATCGTTCCGTTCGATGGACCACTCACTGGCGTTGTGTTTGCCGTAAGCGGCGTTCCATCAGGATCTGTGTCACCCGCATCTGTCAAGTCACCAGTTACTGGTGTATCCTCATTTGTAGTGATAATTTCGTTATCCACAATCGGCGCATCGTTTACAGCAGTCACAGTAATGAATATTGTGTCGTTGACACAAATAACTCCTGGTGTTCCTGCATCACATACTGATACTACAACCGTGTCAACTCCATTGAAGTTCGTATTCGGTGTATAGGTATATGTTCCGTCCGTGTTGATGACAATCGTTCCATTCGATGGTCCACTTACTGGTGTTGTGTTCGCAGTTAATGGTGTGCCATCAGGATCTGAGTCACCTGCATC
>JBIIKG010000278.1:0-2973 GCA_044233275.1 Crocinitomicaceae bacterium
TGCTACATACAATACACCATTGTCAGTTTGTGTCATACTTGAAATAAATGGTGATGCACCTGCATTCATATATGAATCAACTCTCTCCCATTGGTCTCCACGATTCGTTGTAACGAAAAGTCCACCAGAAACACCACCAGCCCAAATGCGCTGAATATTTGTTCGGTCAATCTGAATCGCTCGTGTTCTACCTCCGATGTTATCCGGACCTTGCTCAATAAAACTAATACTCTTAGTTCTGTTCGCTTTACGAACTTGTTTTTCAATTAACGCTAATTTCTCAGGAGTAATTGGTAAACCAGTCTCTTGATCGATGTAACGAGCTTCTAACCACTTACGTGCGTCATCCGCTTTTTTGTTTTGAAGTGAAGTAAGATCTTTTTGTTCGTAAGCACCTTTAGAGTCTGTTAAACTCCATGGTCCTACAAAAGCAATGGCTGCAATCGCTATGATTCCAACTGATCCAAGAATTATTTTGTTACGCTTCATACTATTGAGTTGTTTCCTTAAGTTTTCTATTTACGCGACCGCCAAATTAATAATAAAATTTGAAAGTTAAAATAAATGTTAAAATCTATTATTATTCAAAATTAAACCATTCACGAGGCGAAAGCAATTTTTTAAATTTATTTTTAAAAGAAATTATACATGTCTAAAAATTTCTAAATGTCAAATAAGTGTTTTTCAGCATGGTAGGAAGATCGAACCAAGGGTCCACTTTCTACAAATCGAAAGCCCATTTTCATTCCTAGTACTTTGTAAATATCAAATTGTTCAGGTGTTATAAATTCTTGAACAGGTAAGTGGCGTGTAGTGGGTTGTAGATATTGTCCGAGCGTTAAAATATCTACATTCACACTTCTTAAATCTTCCATTGTTTCAATGACCTCTGCTTCCGTTTCTCCTAGCCCAAGCATAACACCGCTTTTGGTGCGCATACCACCTTTTTTAAGGCGAAATAACACTTCTAAACTTCGGTCATATTTCGCTTGTATACGCACTTGTTTCGTCAATCGACGCACAGTCTCCAAATTGTGCGATACAATTTCAGGAGCCACATCGATTATTCGTTGCAGATTCTCCCAGTTTCCTGCAAAATCTGGTATCAACGTTTCCATTGTTGTTCCCGGTGATTGGTGACGAATCGCTTTAACTGTTTGTACCCATATTTCAGAACCACCATCTTTTAAATCGTCTCTATCTACTGATGTTATGACAGCATGTTTGATACCCATAATCTTCACACTGTTCGCAACTTTACCAGGTTCGTATACATCGACATCGTCTGGGCGACCTGTCTTAACCGCGCAAAAACCGCAAGAACGTGTACAAATATTTCCCAAAATCATAAAGGTAGCCGTTCCTTCACCCCAGCATTCACCCATGTTTGGACAACTGCCACTTTCGCAAATAGTATGTAGTTTATGCTCATCTACTAAAGACCTAACCTTTTTAAAATTTTCACCAGTAGGCAGTTTTACCCGCAACCATTTGGGTTTTTTAATTCGATTATCTACTTGATTATTATCGATGATTTCACTCATTATCTTCGTTTATTATCCGTCGTTAATTGCCACACAATGCTAAAACACACTTTATCAAGAATTGTTTCTGTTATGATGAGTGGAATAAAAACTCTACTTTTACACAATCTTAATGCTTTTGGCATTTTAGAGATACAAATTTACAATATTCTCAACAAAATTCTATGATAACTTCAGAAGTTGAATATCTGGGTGATTTGCGAACGAAGTGCACACATCTTCAATCGGGAACGGTTATATTAACCGATGCACCTCTAGATAACAATGGAAAAGGGGAAGCATTTTCACCTACTGATCTAGTCGCTGCAGCTTATGCGTCTTGTATGATCACTATTATGGGCATCTATTGTGCACAGCATGAAATCAAATTTGAACATGCTAAAGCTAGTGTTACGAAAATGATGGAATCAGCACCTAGAAGAATCGGTAAAATTGTTATTGAAATGGATCTTTCGAATAATGGTTGGACCGATGAAGAATTCGAGAAAGTAGTTAGAGCAGGAAAGGCTTGTCCAGTTGCAAAAACTGTTTCTGATAATGTTGAGATTGAATTTACTTTTTTATTGAACTAATGGAACAACGATACGAACGTGTTAAAAAAACTCCTGAAGATGTAATTTTCGGAGTTAGAGCAGTCATAGAAGCAATTAAAGCGGATAGAGATATAAATAAAATTCTTATTCAAAAAGGAATGAATAAGGAGCTTTTTAATGAGTTGAAAGATGCATTGAAAGGAAAGAATTATCCCTTACAATTTGTTCCAGTTCAGAAGTTGGATGCTGTTACAGATGGAAATCACCAAGGTGTTATTGCTTACATTTCACCAATCACATATGGTAATATTGAAACCTTGGTTGAAGAGTTAATCGAGAAAGGTGAAAAACCATGCATTTTGGTTTTAGATAGAATCACAGATGTTCGAAATTTTGGTGGTATAGCTAGGACAGCTGAATGTCAAGGTGTTGATGCAATTCTTATCCCATCAAAAGGTTCGGCTTCAGTAACTCCGGATGCTGTAAAAACTTCCGCAGGAGCATTGAATAGAATACCAGTTTGTAAAACGGATGATTTGAAAAATTCATTGTTTTATTTGCAACAACTAGGAATGCGTGTTGTTGCATGTACGGAGAAATCGAAAGTTCCTTTGTATGAAACAAATCTGCGTGGTTCAGTTGCAGTGATCTTTGGATCAGAAGAGGATGGTATTACATCCGATTTGTTGAATTTGGCAGATATTAAATCGGCAATTCCAATGATTGGCGAAATTGCTTCATTGAATGTAGGTGTGGCTGTTGGAATGGTGTTGTATGAGAAAACACGCCAAGAGTTAAGAGGTTAATTAATTATATATTTAACAAAATGCGCTTATCAGCAATAATTCTATTCTTCATATGTGGAAGTTATTTAAACATATCCGCACAGATTACCG
>JBIIKG010000108.1:0-9333 GCA_044233275.1 Crocinitomicaceae bacterium
TATTGTATTCGCCTTGGCAAATCCTGACCCAGAAATCACTTATAAAGATGCAACATCAGTTCGCAAGGATATCATCATGGCAACTGGACGTTCAGATCATCCGAACCAAGTGAATAATGTACTTGGATTCCCGTATATTTTTAGAGGAGCCTTGGATGTGCGAGCAACCACAATAAATGAAGAAATGAAGTTAGCCGCTGTCAAGGCATTGGCTTCATTGGCAAAAGAAACAATTCCAGAGGAGGTAATTGAAGCATATGGAGAAAAAAATATTTCGTTTGGACGTGAGCAAATTATTCCAAAACCGCTTGATCCAAGATTAATCTATTACATCGCCCCTGCTGTTGCAAAAGCGGCAATGGAATCTGGTGTTGCAAAGAATCCAATTGCCGATTGGGACCTCTATGAAATGGAATTAAAAAGCCGTTTAGGTCTTGATAATAAACTAATAAGAAACATTACGGAGAAAGCTCAAATGAATCCAAAAAGGGTAGTTTTTGCTGAAGCCGATAATATTAAAATCCTTAAGGCAGCTCAAACTGCTTGGGAAGAAGGAGTTGCTTTTCCTATTTTGTTAGGAAAACGATCTAAAATTGAAAAATTGATTGCTGAATACAACATCGAATTTCCTGATGTTGAGATCATCGACCCCAAATCGGAAGAGGAAGAGGAACGAAGAATTTTATTTGGTAAAGGATTCTTTGAAAAACGCAAGCGTAAAGGATTTACCGAATTTGAATCAATTCAAATTATGCGCGAAAGAAACCACTTTGGTGCAATGATGGTAGAAACGGGTGCGGCTGATGCAATGATTTCTGGAATTACAAGAAATTATAGAGATGTAGTGAGACCTGCAATTCAAACTATTGGTTTGCAAAAGGATGTAAATACGATTGCTGGAATGTATATCTTGAATACGAAGCGTGGACCGTTATTTTTAGCAGATACCACAATTAATCTCGATCCAACAGCAGAACAAATTGCAGAGATCACAGTGAATGTGGCAAAAACAATTCGTAAATTTAAGGTCACACCAAAAATTGCTTTATTGAGTTATTCAAATTTTGGTTCATCACCAGGACCTGATTCTGAGAAAATGGCCAAAGCAGTTGATATCCTTCACGAAAATTACCCGTCTTTGGTTGTAGATGGCGAACTTCAAGCAAATTTTGCGTTGAATAATGAGTTGATGATGGAAAAATTTTCTTTCTCACAACTTGCAAATAAACAAGTGAATACATTAATTTTCCCGAATCTTTCATCTGGAAATATTGCATACAAGTTACTTCAACAAATGACTGAAGGGGATGCAATTGGTCCAGTGTTGGTTGGTTTAAAAAAATCAGTGCATGTCATGCAAATGGGTTCATCCGTTCGGGAAATCGTGAATATGGTGAAAATCGCAGTTGTTGACGCACAAAATAAATAAAGAATGATAGGACACCTGAATGGCCGCTTAATTGAAAAGAATCCAACCGATTTAGTGATCGAATGTGGAGGTGTTGGGTATGAAGTAAAAATTTCATTAAACACCTTTTCTTCTATCGGTGATTCAGAAGCCGTGAAAATTTTCACAAAGCTAATTGTTCGCGAAGATGCCCACTTACTATACGGATTTGCGACAAAAGAAGAACGAGAAATGTTTGTTCATTTAACTTCGGTTTCTGGTATAGGTCCGAATACAGCTATGATTATGCTCTCATCACTTGTCCCTGATGAAATTGCGCATGCGATTCAGTCCGAGGATGTCGTTACTATTCAAAGTATTAAAGGAATTGGTGCAAAAACGGCACAACGAGTTATTTTAGATTTGAAGGACAAAATGTTAAAAATGACGTTTAGCACTGAAAATATTTTTAACCAAAACAATACGAATCGTTTTGATGCGTTAACTGCTTTGATTTCATTGGGCTTCGACAAGAAATTAGCAGAAAAAGCACTCGATAAAGTATCTTTGGGCGACGATTCTGTTGAATTCTTAATTAAAGGAGCACTGAAAATATTATAAGTTGAAAAAGAAGAATATACTACTTTTTGAAAACATAGTTAAGTCGGTTCTATTACCCTTAATGCTTTTGGTTGCACCTAATTTGGTGGCTCAACCTGATACCTTGCCATTTCCAATCAATAACAACTTAGATCCAACTCAAACAACCCCTCAGAGTTTCGATTTAGGAGATCCAAGTTCGGTCGAACAAACAATTGTTTATGATCCAGCAACTGGAACCTATATATTCAAGGAAACCATAGGTTCTAATTTAAATTACCGTAATCCTTCCATGATGACCTTGGAGGAGTTTTTGGAATATGAACGTCAAAAATCAATGCGTCAAAACTGGAAAGATCGTATTGATGAACAAACAGCTGAAAATCAACCAATGGAGTTTCCAATTAAAATTGG
Source organism: Crocinitomicaceae bacterium (assembly GCA_044233275.1). Taxonomy (GTDB): domain Bacteria; phylum Bacteroidota; class Bacteroidia; order Flavobacteriales_D; family Crocinitomicaceae; genus M0103. The sequence goes on from JBIIKG010000108.1 coordinate 2,402, forward strand.
AAGTAAAGTGTTTGAAAATTTCTTTGGATCTGATGAAATTACTATACGCCCTCAAGGATCCGTCGAATTGTCTTTTGGCGTAAACTCATCTCGTTACGACAATCCAATTCTACCAGTTAAACAGCGTCGAATTACGCGTTTTGATTTCAATCAGCAAATTCAAATGAACCTTGTTGGACAAATCGGAACGAAACTGAAAATTGGAACAAGTTATAATACCCAAGCTGCATTTGATTTTGACAATATTTCAAAATTGGAATATACGGGTGATGAAGATCAAATCATGCAGAAAATTGAGTTAGGGAATGTTGCGCTGCAGCTCCCAACTTCATTGATTCAAGGATCTCAAACGCTATTCGGGGCAAAAACCCAATTAAAATTTGGCCGTTCGACAGTTGACTTAATTGCTGCTTCATCTAAAGGTAAACGACAAGAAATTAATATTACAGGTAAAGCACAAACACAGCGTTTCGAGTTGTCAGCCGATAATTATGAAGCCAATCGTCACTATTTCCTTAATCTATATCATCATCAGAATTACGATGCGGCGATGTCAACACTGCCAATTGTAAATTCAACGATGTACATTACGCGTTTAGAGGTTTGGGTGACGAACAGAACGAATAATACGGAGAACACGCGTAACATCTTGGCGTTTGCCGATTTAGGCGAGGCTAAACCAGAGAACTGGCAGGGAGCACCTGGAGGAAATGTTGCAGATGATATTCCCAAGAATGAAGCAAATAATCTTTACGATTGGGCTGCCAACCAACCTTTAGTTCGTGGGTTCGTTAATTCAGTAAGTGCATTGTCTTCACAAGTGTCCGCTCCAGGACCTTTTCAACAAGCAATTCACTACGAAAAAGTTGAAAATGCACGTAAATTAACCGATCAGGAGTATTCTTATAACGCCTTATTGGGATATATTTCCTTGAATCTTCCTTTGAATAATGATGAGGTACTTGGCGTTTCGTATGAGTATACTTATAGAGGTGAAACCTATCAAGTTGGTGAATTCTCAACCGATGGAGCGAACGGTCAACAAGCATTAATCATGAAATTGTTGAAACCAACGATTACTAGTCCACAAAATAAAATTTGGGACTTGATGATGAAAAACGTCTACTCTATTGGTGCTTACCAAGTAGATCAAGCTGGATTTAGAATTGATTTATTGTACAACAATCCGGAGACATCACTCCCTGTTCCTTTCTTCCCACTTCCCGGTGTGGATGATAAGCAATTAGTCACCTTATTGGAAATGGATAAATTGAATCAAAATAATCAACCTTTTTCAGATGGGGTTTTTGATTTTGTTCCAATTGAATTTAATGGTAATCGTGCGGAAAATGGTGGTACAATCAATCGTAAGAATGGACGGATTTATTTTTCTACTGCTGAACCATTTGGTAAAACATTAGCTACAAAATTGCAAAATGTTGGAATTCCTGATGTAGTAATAGATCAAGTTGCATTTACCGAATTGTATGACTCGACAAAAACAGCTGCACAACAAATTCCTGCTAAGAATCGTTTTACATTTAAAGGTGAATACCAATCTTCAATTACCTCTGATATTCCATTAAATGCATTAAATGTTCCTCAAGGAGCTGTAACTGTTACTGCGGGTGGAATCAAATTAATTGAAGGGACAGACTTTACGGTCGATTATAATCTTGGTCGTGTTAAAATCTTGAATACGGGTATTTTAGAATCGAACACTCCAATAAAAATTTCCATTGAAAGTAATTCAGTGTTCGGATTCCAAGCGCGCTCCTTAATGGGTGCACATTATAATTATCGATTCAGTGATAAATTTAATATTGGCGGTACTTGGATGCGAATGATGGAACGCCCCGTTACGCAAAAAGTAGATATCGGAAGTGAACCGTTTAAGAATAACATCATTGGTTTAGATGTTCAATGGAGAACGGATGTCCCGTTCTTAACGAAGTTGGTTGACTTGTTACCTGTAATTTCGACAAATCAAAAATCAACTTTGTCGTTCACGGGTGAATTTGCACATTTGATTCCAGGTCAACCGCGAGCAATTAATAAAGACGGTACTTCCTATATTGATGATTTCGAAGGTGCCCAAAGTGCAATTGACTTGCGTTCATTAACCGCTTGGAGATTAGCCTCAATTCCTCAAGGGCAGCCCGATTTGTTCCCAGAGGCAACTCTAAAGAATTTGTCAGCTGGATTTAAACGTTCGAATATGGCATGGTACTTAATTGATCCACTCTTCTATCAAAATAATGCTTTGACACCTCAGCATATCAAGGATGACCCTTCAATGTTATCGGATAGTCGTATGCGTTTAGTGAATCAAACGGACATTTTCCCGAATTTACAGCAGCAATACGGTTCAATTCCAAATATTCCGATTCTTGAATTAGCTTATTACCCGCTTGAAAGAGGAATGTACAATTATGATACTACGAATACCTATAATCCAGATGGAACTTTTGTCAATCCAGAGAACCGTTGGGGTGGGATTATGCGATCTTTAAGTACAAACGATTTTGAACAAACAAACATTGAATTTATCCAATTTTGGGTGTTGGATCCTTTTAATGAAGATGCGGAAGGAGTGAATCCAAACGCTCAGCATAATGGTGGTGATCTGTATTTTAATCTAGGAAATGTTTCAGAGGATATCCTTCCTGATTCTAGAAAAAGTTTTGAAAATGGCTTGCCTCCCTTTGGTACATCAATCACGGATAATTTGGACACAACAACTTGGGCAAGAGTCTCAACTCAACAAGTCGTTGTAAATGCATTTGACACAGATCCTGAATCGAGAAAGAATCAAGATGTTGGAATAGACGGCTGGGAAACAGCAAAAGAGCAACAGGCATATCAAAATTTCGTGACTTGGGTACAAAATAATGCGACATTGAGTGCAGCTGCAAAAGCAGCAATGATTGCTGATCCATCAAATGACGATTATAATTTCTACCGCGATGATCAGTATGATACTGACAAGAAGAACATTCTAGAACGGTATAAGAAATACAACGGAATGGAAGGGAATTCCCCAACCCAAGAAATGTCAACAGTATTAAATGCGGAGGGGTATCCTACTCAAGCAACGAATATGCCTGACATTGAAGATATCAATCAAGACAATAACTTGTCAGAATCTGAGGCTTATTTCCAATACCGTGTGAGTTTGCGTCCAAATGATATGCAAGTTGGAAAGAATTATATTACCAATGTGCAAGTTTATCAGAATGGTAATAAAACAGAGCGTTGGTATCAATTTAAAATTCCGGTGCTTGATTTTGAAAAAAAGGTAAATGGAATTCAAGATTTCAGATCAATTCGTTTCATGCGTATGTTCATGAAAGGTTTTGATGAAGAGGTGTTACTTCGATTTGCTCGCCTAGAATTCATTCGAGGAGAATGGAGAAGATACGCATTGGATTTAACGCAACCAGGGGAAAGTGTTCAAACAGATCCAAATCTTACAAGTTTTAATATTGGTGCGGTAAACGTTGAGGAAAATGACCAACGTGAGCCGATTAAATATGAAATTCCACCAGGGATTTTAAGAGAGGTAGACCCTTCTCAAACATTCCAACGTCAATTGAATGAACAGTCGTTGGTATTGGATATTTGTAATTTGCAAGATGGTGATGCACGAGCTGCCTACAAAAATGTTCAGTTTGACGTGCGTACCTACAAGAAATTGAAAATGTTTGTGCACGCTGAGGAGGTTACACCCGTAAAGCCTTTAAACAATGAAGATTTAACGGTTTTCGTTCGTTTGGGTACTGATTTCGCTGACAATTATTACGAATATGAATTGCCACTTTATGAAACGCAATGGGGTGCAACATTGCCAGAGGATATTTGGCCATCAACCAATGATATAGAAATTGTTTTTGATGATTTATTGGATTTAAAGAAGGAACGAAACAGTAAGATAGAAAGTGGGAGCTCCAGTGTTGCATATACATTAGAATATTCAGCTGTTGATCCAAAAAATGCAAAAAGGAGACTGAAAGTAAAAGGAAGTCCAAACCTTCAAGGAATTAAAACGATCATGGTAGGTGTTCGTAATCCATCTTTAAATGATCCAAATAACGTATGGCCAGATGATGGGGAGGCAAAATGTGCTATAATTTGGATTAATGAATTACGCTTAACGGATTTCGTTAGCGAAGGTGGATCAGCTGCCGTTGCGCAAATGCAAGTACAAATGGCAGATTTTGCCAATGTAGCTATGTCAGGAAACTATTCAGGTATTAACTGGGGAAGCGTTGAAAGTCGCGTTCAAGAGAGACAGCGGAATGAAAAAATTGGATTTGACATGAACGCTAATGTTCAGCTAGGCCAATTCTTCGGTCGTCAAGCGAAAGTGACTTTACCATTCTTCTATGGTTATTCAATGGGAATTATCAACCCAGAATATGATCCATTTAATCCTGACGTTCGTTTGGGTGATTATGATTTAGCTACTCGCAAAGAACGAGCTAAATTAGGTCAAGATTTTACGGAAAGAAAATCATATAATTTTACGGGTGTTCGAAAAGAAGCAAAGGCAGGCGCAACACCAAGATTCTACCGAATATCAAATTGGTCTGCTAGCTACGCTTATGCTGAAAATCTTCACAGAGACTTTAACACCAATTATGATCGTACCAAAACATGGAGCGGTGGATTGAATTATAATTTTTCGTTCCAAACCAAAGCATACGAACCTTTTAAGAAGGCGAAATTTGTTCAAAAATCAAAATGGTTTGCGCTTATAAAAGATTTCAATCTTTTCCTAAGACCAAAGAATATTTCATTTACAAATGATTTGTTGCGTACTTACAATGAGCGTCAAGTTAGAAACAACATTGTTCCAGACTATGAATTTGATCCACTATACTTGAAACGATTTAATTGGAATCGAAATTATAATTTGGGTTATGATTTAACTAAGAACCTGAAATTTACATTTAGCGCAGCAAATCGCTCCATTTTTGAAGAAGGAGATGGTCGGGTAGATAGAAAATTAGACCCATTGGGCTATCAAGCATTTAAAGATACGATACGCAATCAGATGTCTACATTTGGACGTACAATGGATTATTCTCACAATTATAGTTTGAATTATACCTTGCCATTGGATAAACTACCTCTGACAGATTGGATGAGTGCAAATATTAAATATTCTGGTACTTACAATTGGCAACGATCACCGCTAGGACAAACAGATTTTGGAAATACAATTCAGAACAACCGGCAAATTAACATGACGGGCCAGATGAATTTTACGAATTTATACAATAAAGTACCCTATTTTAAAAAGGTTACTTCTGATGGCAAAAATCCACGTAATGCCATTGGAGCTAAAGGTGCATCCGGAGGTGGAACTGCTGACGGCAAAGGTGGTGCTGAACCTCCAAAACCGGGTGCAACTGATGAATTGAAGCCGCCTAAACCAATTGAAGATATGACTCCTAAAGAGTTGCGCAAATGGGAGCGTGCAAAAAAGAAGCATGAGCGCAAAAAGAAACGCGAGGAAGCTGAGAAAAAACGAAACGGTAAGGTACATCCTGTTGGAGGTTTTCTAGCTCGTTTAGTTATGACAGTTAGAAATGTATCTGGAACCTATGCGCTGAACGACGGTACGATGTTACCTGGTTACAATCAGGAAAGTAGTATTCTTGGATTTAACAGTGGTTTTAGTTCCCCTTTGGCTGGATTTGTATTTGGTCAACAGCGTTATGACGTTTGGGGTAGAGAGACTAATTTTAACATTGCAACGACAGCTGCATCCAATGGTTGGTTGGTTCAAAATGAAAATTTGAATAAACAATTTACAACTACGCATACCCAAAATTTGAATTTGCGGGCGAGTTTAGAACCAATGAAAGATTTGACCATCGAGTTAACGGTAACAAGAACTGCTGGAAATAATTCAAGTGAATTCTATCGTTGGAACGAGTCAACGCAACAATATGAAAGTCAAAGTCAGGTTGAAACAGGAACATTGACTTATTCTAACCTTTCAATTGGATCCGCTTTTGCTTTATTAGGTAAGGAATATGAATCATCAACGTTCCAAAACTTATTAGATAACCGAGAATTAGTATCTCAACTTTTAGGAGCTCAAAATGGCAATGCAAATCCATTGACATCAGGTTACTATAGCGGATACGGCGGTTCTCAGCAAGAAGTTGTGACAGGTGCGTTCCTTTCATCTTATACAAACAGAGCAGTAAACGATAAAAACATTAATCCTATTCGCAACACACCGTTACCAAACTGGTCAATTAACTACAATGGATTGAACAAGTTTGAATTTGCTAAGAAGTATGTAAAAAACTTTGTTATCCGTCATGCTTATAGTTCAACTATTAGTGTGTCTGGACTTCAAACCAACTTAAATGCTGAATTTGATAATAATGGGGATGCGATGTCAATGGACATAAACAATAACTTCATTGCAGAGCGTCAAATTCAAAATGTAACCATGACTGAGCGTTTTTCTCCACTTATTGGTATTGACGCAACTTGGAATATTAAAGGTCAAGGACTAATCACCAAATTTGAGTTTAAGAAAGACAGAAGTGCAACGCTTTCTTTAAATAACAATCAAGTTACTGAAGTTTTAGGAAATGAATGGGTAATTGGAACAGGCTATCGTTTTACAAAAGTTAAACTACCAATTGAAAAAATCCCTGCAGCTGATTTGAATCTCAGATTCGATATGTCATTCAGAGATAATTTAACAGTTGTAAGAAAAATTGTTGAGAACACAAATCAAGCTACGGCAGGGCAAAAGGTGATTTCTATTAAAGCGTCTGCAGATTATAACTTAACACAGAATTTAACAGTGCAGTTATATTATGATCAAGTATTAAATACGCCTAAAGTAGCTACCTCTTATCCAACTGGAAACATGAGTACTGGTATTCGTTTGCGATTTAATC
>JBIIKG010000109.1:0-9320 GCA_044233275.1 Crocinitomicaceae bacterium
TGTTTTCCTTGAGTAGTTGAATAATTGTAATTCTTGCAGGATGTCCTAGTGCATTTGCAACTTGAGCTATCTGAATTGTTTCTTTTGAATAGTGCTTTGTTTTTGAGGCTCCCATTTTTTAATTTTCTTTTATGTTTTACTTGAAGTTAAGAAAAAAGAAAATATTATCAAAAAATGTTTTTCAAAATTTAAATATTGCAACTTCGCAATATTGCGAAGAAGCCCCTTTTTCATTGAGGTTTCAATACTCCACCTTCCACAAAAACAACCCATGCGCCGGAACAGATGTATACGCCGCACCACGATCCATTTTTTCTAGAATTTCCAACATTTCGTTAGGTTCAATTCTCCCAAGTCCAACTTCAATCAATGTGCCGACAGTTGCCCTAACCATATTACGTAAAAAACGATCAGCACTGATTTCAAAAACAAGTTGATTTCCTTCAATGAACCAATTTGCGCTTTGCACATCACAAATATTCGTTTTCACGTCTGTATGTAATTTTGAAAGCGAAGTGAAATCCTTTTTACCAATCAAATGTTTGGCAGCCGCATTCATTTTGTCTATATCAAGCGCTTTTGGGTAATACCAACTAAGACCGTTGTGAAAAGCATCCTTTTTTAAATGCATGAAGTAGCGGTAGCTTCTCCTTGTTGCATCGAAACGAGCATGTTTGGTAGATTCCACTTCATTCATCGAATGTACAACGATGGATTCAGGCAGCATGCGATTTAATTTGAAAACGAATTGTTCTAGATCATCGACCCCCTCAAGATCAGCATGAAAGATATAGTGTTTGGCGTGAACACCGGCATCTGTTCTTCCGCAACCAAGAATACTTTGCGGGGCATTGGAATAAATCTTTGTAAGTGTATCTTCAATTTCTTCTTGCACAGAAACTTGTTCTGGTTGACGCTGCCAACCATAATAATCTGTACCGTTATAGGAAATCTCAAAGAAATACCTCTTCATACTGCAAAAATACGATTTCATTTCATGAAAAAAGCCGATCGTTTGAGATCGGCTTTTTGTAAAGAATATTTTCGTTATTCAATATAGAGTACTTTCCCTGCACCATAATCTATCGAATAATCAAATAACATAGACTTACTTTTTCCGGCTTCAAGTTTAAAATTCCACGTCAAAATCTTCGTGTTTTCATCTTGTTTTGCCTCTAAAGCGTCACCTAGTTTTATTTTTATATCAGCATCCGTGGTGATAGGGAATTGATCTTTTACAATAATTGGAATGCTTGCTCCTCCGTTATTTCTCACTTTTATTTCCCACGTCACTTCGAATTTTTGACGTGAGCCTATTACCTTATTTGCGCTTTTTTCGCGAATTCTGGTGCGTTCAATTTGTATTTTATTATCCTTTCCTAACGACAATGAAATCGTGTCTTTTGTGGAATTGACATCTAAGAACGTTTTCCCGATATATGTTCCATCAAAGTATAAATTGGATTCACCATTCAACAAATTCAGTTTTTCCCAGCCTGAAACTTGTGCTGTTAAGAATACAGATGCATCAAGTTTAGGAACCGAATGATATTCATAATCTGCTGGTAATTCATATGTGGCAATTTGTACACGGTGATTTACACCATCAGATGGAACAGTAAATTTCGATTGAATAGTATATTCCGTGCGTAAATCTTTTTTCACAGCTACCGTTGTAACATTTGAGGACCAACTTACTCCGCTACTTGCGTTTGCTGATGGAATTGCCTGATAATCAGCGGATCTATTTTTTTTATTTTTACTTCTTGATCCTCGTGCTGGCATGCGTTGAATGTCTTCTCGTGATATTGACATAGTAGCATTTTTTTTGGTTTCATTATAATACATCTCATCAGAAGTGACTACAACTTCATTTAATTCTAGTTGGTTCGGTTGAAGAAAGAACTTTAAATAAGGCGAGGTAATTCCAAGTTGAACATTATTGAAGCCGATAAAAGAGACATTCACAAACTTTTCATTTGCCGGAACGGTTATTTCAAATTTACCATCAAAATCAGTTACAGCTCCAACGTTTGGATTGGACGGAAAAGTAACACGTGCAAAAGGTAAGGGTTCTCCTGTTGAAGCATCAATTACCTCACCGCGTAGTTTCTCTCCTGAATAGTCCACTTGTGGAATTTGCCGAGTGTATGCTTGACGTTGCTGAGGGTAAATATTATAGCCAATATACCATGGGCTAATAATGGGCTCTTTTGAATTTTCATAAGGATCATTGGTTGAAAGTACTAAATCAACATTGTCCCATGAAATTCCTGAAGTTTGATTTACAAGTGCTTTTGCTTCCAGGCGCACAGGTTTTCCAATTCCTTCACTTCTCATATCATAATAAGGCTTCCACGATGCTTTTGGAGTGATGTAAGAGAAGAAGAATTCCCCTGTTGTACTCTTTTCCACATCAATTTCAACGATAACTTCGGTATAGTTAATTACCGGTTTAGCTCGTTGACTAATAATTTCTTGTTCTATCTGATTTAGTTCCTTGTTGATTTCTTCTAGTTCATTATAGATACTCGATTGGCGCGCCCCAATTTCAGTAAGTTTTTGATGCATAAACGCAAATGCTTCTTTCAATTCTGCGACCTTTAGACCATTGTCGTTGCCTTTTAAATCACGGTTATTAAGCAATAAGGCTTTGTCAAATCCAAGAACATCATATTCATCTCTCAACACTAGATCACGTTGCTCTAGTTTTTTCTTTCGAACATTTAGTAAATTTATTTCACCACTGGAGATTTTTAAATCTTCATAGTTTTTTCTAGTTCGAACAGAAAGAATTGTCAATTCTCCTTTTGCTTTAACTTGCACAGAGTTGGGATCTAGAAAATCAGTTAGCCGTTGAAAAACGATTTCTTGCTTGCCACTTTTTAATTCAATCGACTTTGAATGTTCTACTTGCGCTCCTTGAAAGAAGACAGTGACTTTTTTAATTTCAGATGAATGGCTTGACTCTTTTTGAGCAAATACATTACTGAGTGTTAAGACAGTTAAACTGATAACTAAGATTCTTTTCATAAGATAGATTTTAAGCATAAAAAAAGCATCACGAAGTGTGATGCTTTCTAGATGTTATATTGTTATAAATTCCACAAATTATTTTCCAGTTGGGTATGTGAAATTAGACATATCTACTTCGTACATATCTAAACTCGCTTTTTGACCAACGATTTCAAATGTCACCATTACTGCTTTTTTCAATTCAGGGTAATATTGAAAGTGACTGTCGTTACTTACACTATTTACGGCAATCCCTAGGTTCATTGGAGTCCCCCAAGTTCCTCCTCCAAGGTTTTCTACTACATAAACGTCCAATCCTCCCATTCCATTTAAGCCCTCTGAGCTGAAGAATAGAAAACGACCATCTCCTGTTATGTATGGCGTTGTCTCTCTTCCAATTGTATTGATTTTGTCCATTGGCAAAGGTTTCGCTTCTCCCCAATTTTTACCTTTTCGCTCAACCATATAAATATCTGTTGAACTTTTTTCACCTTTTCTATCAGAAACAAAATACATAGTATTCATATCGGTTGTCATTGTAGCTGAACCTTCAAAGAAGCTTGTATTAATGGTCTTGTTTTTAATTCTTTTTGGCGTTGACCATAAGTTTTTGTTTGAAAATTCAATTTCAAAAATATCTGATCCTTTTGTCGATTTTTTAGCAGAAGTTGCTGTTAAATTAATTGTCATTAATCCATTGATACCGTTTGGAGATATATAAGAAATTGCATCAAAACCGTCTGAATTAATTCTTCCTAAATCATTTGTTAGACTATCCCATGTGCTAGTTTCAGTATTCCAAAGTGCTTTATAAACATCTTCAAAAAACTCTTGATCATCTGGATTCATATTTCCACCCTTTGTATCACTTCTTCTTGAAGCAAAATAGAGTTCCTTTCCTCCAGATGTTAAAATAGGCGTATAATCATTGTATCCAGAATTAACTTCGCTTGAAAAAGCTGTTTTTTTTGATGGGACACCACTAGCAATTTGAGCTTGAGCAAATTTCACTTGTTCAATACGTAATTCAATTTGTAGATCTTTTACGCGCTGTTTAGAAAGACTATTTAGTGCCAATTCATAGTGAACTAGTGCCGAATCAAGAAGGCCCGTTCTATGACATGCTTTGCCTAACAGTTCATAGACTTCTTTATTGATATCATCTTTTTCCAAAGAAACTGCTTGGTTACCATATTGCAACGCATAACCAAAGTTATTCATTGTATAGTGACACTGAGCAATCCAATATGGAGCTTTCCAAGTATTTGGATCCTTTACTGCAGCTTGTCGAAAACGAATTAATGCATCCCTTACTTTTCCCTGTTCGAACATTGTCCTACCTTCATCAATAATCAATAAAGCAGCTGCCCTATCAGTTAAATTGGTTGTTGTGTCAGGTGGCGCAACAGTAGATGCTTGAGCAAAATTGATCAACATTAAAAAAAGAAATAAAAAAAGTGCTTTTGTTTGCATAGTGAATTCGTTTAAAGCGTATTAATTCGCCTACAAAAGAAAGCATTTTTTGCCGTTTTGGAAAATATTGTAGTAAAAAACACAGCATATTTTATTTCTGTGAATAGATATTGTTCTTGAGATTTACAATATCATTCATTGCTAAGGTTGATGCAACGATAGCTAAAATTGGAGCACATGCAGCACAAAGCCACAAAAACAAATGAAACAAATATGTTCCCAAGCCATTGAAAAATCCATTTTCAAACGCTTTTGAGGTAAAAAGAACACCTAAATCCACTGGAACAAGAATCAAAATAGAATATATGCTTCCGATCGCAATAGCTAAACCTCTATGTTTTCGCACAAACAAAATACTTTCATCCACATTTAAGCGCAATCTTTCATTCACATAATCAATAAAGCTGAAGCCGTAATAGAAAAATCCGATTACAAAAGTCAGATAGAATATGGGTGCTTTTTGTGGTTCATCCCATCCAATTAGCGCTGCAAGGTATATAATTAGAAAGAAAAAATACTCCCACATGATATTTCGTATCGCAATTTGAAGACCACGCTTTACGTCTCGAACCAATTGATTGAAATTAAATGAATAAGAATTTCCAGTCAGAATTTTCTCGCATTTTTGACTTAAAAAAGATAGCAGTGGTGAAAGAAGAATAACCACTAAATATTTTGCAAATTTCATAAGAAGCAGTGCAATGGATATCTCAAAGAGCAGTCGAAGCATCGACCAAACAATTTCATTCATTGATTCCGTTTGAATAGCAACTTCATGAAATTGAATTTTTTCACCTAGTTTATATATTCCGAGCATTAAAACTGCTGGTATTAATATGTACCAGTATAACTTGTGTTTTTTTATGAATTGTATTGCTCTCCAATATGCTCTGAACCCAAAATAAATGTTTCGAAAAAAATGCATGCTCAAATTTAATCATACTTGTTTATTCAAGCTTATTCTCTCTTGATTTCTTAACTTTACGCTTTATTTATTGTAATAAGTAGTAAACAACAACCTTTTATATGCATTTAACTCAGCTTACAGCCATTTCTCCTGTTGATGGACGATACCATGGACGAACAAATGAACTTCAACAATATTTTTCAGAATTTGGGTTAATTCGTTACCGTGTAATCGTTGAAGTTGAATATTTCATTGCTTTAGTTCATGCTGGTGTAGGCCCTTTGTCGTCTTTTCCAGTTGATAGAATTGAAGACTTGAGAGCAATTTGTATTCACTTTTCAGAAGAGGATGCTCAATGGATTAAAGATTCAGAGAAAATCACGAATCACGATGTTAAGGCTGTTGAGTACTTTTTAAAAGATCGCCTAATCCAATTAGGATTAGACGCGTATGTGGAGTTTATCCATTTCGGTCTCACCTCTCAAGATATTAATAATACTTCTGTTCCGTTGTCGATCAAAGAAGCAATGTTAGAAGTATATTTGCCTTTAATTCAAAAAGTTATAGACCGACTGAATGTTTTGAAGAACGAATGGAAAGATGTTTCCATGTTGGCTCATACGCATGGTCAACCAGCTTCACCAACGCGCTTAGGGAAAGAAATTCAAGTGTTTAGTGAACGTTTAGAAATTCAGCTAGCTCAATTAAAAAATGTTCCGTATTCTGCGAAATTCGGTGGAGCTACTGGTAATTTTAATGCGCATTTTGTTGCTTATCCAGAGCGAAATTGGGTTGAGTTTGCCAATCATTTTGTTAACGAGAAACTTGGTTTAAGCAGAAGTCAAACCACAACTCAAATTGAACATTATGACAATTTAGCTGCAATGTTCGATAATCTGAAAAGAATCAATACGATCATTCTTGATTTGAATCGAGATATGTGGACGTATATTTCAATGGATTATTTTAAGCAACGATTGAAAGAAGGTGAAATAGGTTCTTCAGCAATGCCTCACAAAGTGAATCCTATTGATTTTGAGAATTCAGAAGGAAATATTGGAATTGCGAATGCCTTATTTGAGCATTTGGCTGCCAAATTGCCTGTCTCAAGATTACAACGTGACTTAACTGACTCTACTGTTTTAAGAACAATCGGAATGCCTTTCGCACACACCTTGATTTCATTTAAATCTACATTAACTGGTTTAGATAAATTATTACTTAATGAGCAAGCATTTGTAGATGATTTAGAAGATAATTGGGCAGTGGTTGCAGAGGCAATTCAAACAATTCTTCGTCGTGAAGGATTCCAAAAACCTTATGAAGCATTAAAAGGTCTAACGCGTAAGAATGAACGTGTAACCAAAGAGTCAGTGCACGCGTTTATAGACACGCTAGAAGTTTCTTCAGCACTTAAATTAGAGTTAAAAATGGTCACGCCTCATAATTATACAGGAATTCAATTAGTTAAATAAATAGTAATAATTAGTCAAACTTAATTACATGATTAAATTAGCCACATTACTTCTCGCAAGCTTGTTTATCGCAAATTCAGCCATTTCTCAAAATTACATTGTAAAATGGGGATCGATGGAGAAATCAACGGGTAGATTAATTTCGGTTTTACCCAAAGGAGGAAGTGATTTTTATACCTTGAGATGGACGGGTGGAGTATTATTAGGCTCATATAAAGTTTCAGAGCATTCAAACATGACAATTTCTGCAACAGGAAAATTAGTGATGAAGGTAGATGGTGGACTTGGAAATTTTGAAGGGGCACGCAATGTTGGAGGGAAATTAGTTGTTTTCATTTCTGATAAAAAGGAAGGAAAAAATAGCATATACATTCAGGAGTATTCAAAAGAATTATTACCAAAAGGAGAAGCAAAACTGCTCGCAAGTTTTGAATTGGAGAAAAATAAATCACGTGGATTTTTTGAGGTTATTAATTCAAGAAACAATGATTTCTTTGGTGTTATTTGGGAAATTCCAGGAAAGAAAGAAGAAAAGGATAAGTATGGTTTTAAAATTTTCGATAATGATATGAATGAAATATCAGAAGGTGACTATAAAATGCCTTTTGAAGGAAATTTATCATCAATCCAACAGCACTATTTGTCGAATACTGGTGATTATTTTATTTCGGTTATAGAATATTCTGAAGGTGACAAAAAGTTGTTTAGAAAATACTTGAATTATAAAGCAATGCACATTTTTCATGTCAATCCAGATGGTATTGAAGAGTTTACCTTGAGTTTGGAAGGAAAGCGTGTCGAGGCATTGACAATGAACTCTGATAATGAACGGATTATGACATTGACTGGAATTTATGGCGATCAAGATAAGGCAGGTGTTTCAGGTTTATTTTACATGCGGGCCGATTTTGATAAACAAGAGGTGATTGATGAGGGATTTGAGAAGTTTGGAAAGGACTTTATAACACAAGATTGGTCTGATCGCGATAAAGAAAAAGCTGAAAAGAGAGAGAAAAAAGGGAAGGGTGAACCACAGTTGTATGATTATGTTATGCGACAAGCTGAAGTATTAAAGGATGGAAGTATTGTTGGTTCAATTGAGCAATACTATGTTGTAGTCACTACCTATACTGACCCTAGAACGGGCTCTACAAGAACTACATATACCTATTATTACAACGATATAATCGCATTTAAAGTAAATACAGATGGAGAATTTGATTGGTTAAAAAGGATTAGTAAGAGCCAAATTTCCACAAATGATGGAGGTCCATACAGTTCTTATGCGCGGTTCGTAGATAATGGTAAAATTTGTTTTATTTTTAATGATAACGTTAAGAACTACGATGAGACAGGCAAGTTTATAGGCCGGAGTAACGGTGATGTTTATACGGCTAATTATGGCAAGAAAAAGAATGTGGTTGCTATTGTTGAATTAGGTATTGATGAAGGCGATTTAACCCGTAAAACATTTTTCGACAGGCAAGAAATTTCTGCACTTGCTGTACCAAAACAGTTTTATATTGATTACAATACCAAAGAAATGCTTGTCTATGCAGTATATGGTAAAAAAGAAAAATTTGGAATACTAAAATTCAACGATTGAATTTATAGATAGAAAAGGAAAGGTCAGTGTACACGAACATTGGCCTTTTTTACGTTTTATCGAATGTATTTTTTCTTAAAAAATTTAACAAACGTAAAGAGCAAAAGTAAGGCGCTTACAAATGTAAACGAACGCCCCATCACATCGCCATACGTGCTGTAAAAAGTGATGTCATCGTTCTTGTTAATATTGCCGCGTAATACACCTGCTTTCCACCAACCCAATTGCTGAATAACATCTCCTCGTTGATTTATGATACAACTAATCCCCGTATTAGCAGATCTTGCTACTGATCGACGACTTTCTATTGCTCTAAGGCGCGAAAAACTCATGTGCTGTTTGTAGCCAGGAGTATCTCCCCACCACCCATCATTCGTAATTACAAAAAGTGCTTGCGCCCCTTTTCGGCATTGCTCGGCTAGCATTTCACCATAAATGGATTCATAACAAATCATTGGCGCAAATGTCAATTCATTAGTAGTCAAAACTTTCGATTCTTTTTCCACTCCAAGAGTACCTGTTGTGCCACCATTTTCAATGGAAAGTTTCTCTAAAAAAGGAAAAATTGAAGCAAAAGGAAGTTTTTCAACCCCTAAAACCAACTTGGATTTATGAATAAAATAAATTTCGTTTTGTTGACTCATCAGCATTGAAGTATTGTAATATTCTACAAAACCAGGACCGCCAAACATTGGTCGAGAGGCAAATGAATTTGGTTTCTCAAACATTTTTGCAGTTGATGCTCCTATGAATAAATGGGGTGTTTTCCATTCTTCTAATTTTTCATTTAAATACTGCAATGCAAATACTTGATTTACATCTTCTTCATAAAAACCTTGACTAA
>JBIIKG010000110.1:0-9316 GCA_044233275.1 Crocinitomicaceae bacterium
ACTACCACATTGCGGCTATCAAACTTATCTTTGAGGAACTTAAAGCGGGTAATTTTTTGCTCTTTTTTATTCCTGGTGTTGTTGCATCTATTTTCTTTTTATCTATTTACAGTCTTACATCAAGTGCTGCATCCTTGTTTGATTTTTTAGAGCATATTCCTTTAATTGGCGGTTATTTAGCGGGAGGCGTAAACAAAACATTTGGTTTGCTCATGTTTCTGCTGCTTCAAATCTACATTTTCTTTGTGCTTACAGTTCTGTCCCCATTTAACACTGTACTTTCTGAAAAATTAGATGCCAAATTGACGGGGAAAGAATATGTTTTCGACTTCGGCCAAGTGATGCTTGATCTTTTACGTATGATTTTCGTCGTTTTTCTTGCCATTTTTCTTGAGTACTTCACTATGCTGGTTTACTGGATTATATCTTGGATTTTACATTTAGGTTTTTTAGATACCATTGCGTATATACTCATTTCAGGCTTTTATTTTGGCTTTTCATTTTATGATTATTCATTGGAACGTCACAAGCAAGGGGTGTTCACAAGTCTAGGTTTCGCTTTTAAAAATATGGGAACGGTTACCTTAACTGGATTGTGCTTTTTATTGCTTTTCTATTTTCCATATATTGGAGTAATAGTCGCTCCAGTTATCGCAACAATGATTGCAACAGTGGTATACCTCAAAAAAAATCAACTTATTAAATAATTATGATTGGATTAAAAGAAAGTTTTGGTTCAGTGTCATTCGAACAATGGATAGATCGTTTAAAAAAAGACCTTAAATCCGATGATTTACATGAATTAAATAAGTTTGATGAAATTGAAAATTTCGGCTACACGTCATATTCTCATGGGAAATCAGTAGAAACAAACATTACAAATACTGAGTTTACCTCTAGCGATTCGAGGACCCACACTAATAATTGGAAAAATGTAGTTTTTATCGAAGTAAACGATGAAAAAGAAGCCAATTCAAAAGCTCTTGAAGTACTTATGAAAGGAGCAGATGCTTTGCATTTCTCCATACAAAAGAACAACATCAATTGGGAAATGTTGCTTGACAAAATTGGACTCGAATATATATTTACAGAATTTACGCTGCATTCAGCAAACCAATTTGGAGAATTACATGCGCAAATTGGATCAACATACCAGCGCAATATTGCTATCAATTTTGATTTAGTAAACGACATCAACAATCGTAAAGAACTTAAAAATATCGTATCAACTTTAAATGGTAACTTCTACCCTGTTTTTCTGGTAGACGGATATAGTTTGCAACAATGTGGGGCAAATATTACACAAGAACTTGCTTTTTGTCTCGCAACAGGTAATGAATATCTTATCTCACTAATGGAAGCCGGTTTAACTATCGATCAAGCTGCTACTTGCATTCATTTTAAATTAGGAGTTGGCGCTCACTATTTTCAAGAAATAGCCAAATTCAAAAGTTTTAAAGAACTATGGACTGTCCTAGTACGTGAATATCATCCAAAAGAAAGTTCATCATATGATTGTATGATTAGCGCGCAAATTGGCTCCTTGAACAAATCGCTGGCAGATCCTTACACAAATTTACTTCGCCAAACAACTGAAGTGATGTCCGCTTCGATTGCCGGTGTTCATAGAATTGCTGTACTTCCATATGATATTACATCTGAAAATGGTGTTAGTCAATTATCTGAACGAATGGCACTGAATATTTCTCTAATTCTAAAAGAAGAAAGCTATTTTGATCAGGTAATTGATTCAATCAATGGCAGTTATTCTGTTGAGCAATTGTCAGCGACAATCAATGAAAAAGCGTGGGCCTTATTCGGCGAAATAGATGAAAAAGGAGGGGTTTTCAGTGAAGAAGCACTTCAAATCGTACGAAATAATGTTCTAGCAAGTGCTCAAAAACGCGTAAATAGGGCTGGTGAAAAGAAAGATACCTTGATAGGAATAAATAAGTTTACTATTCCCACTCAAACAGCTGTTTCATTTAAGAAATCGAACAATTATTTAGGACTTCCGCAGCTTATTTTGGAAAGAGAATTAACACCTGCCAAAGCATGAACAGAATAAATTTTAAAGCCATTCCTTTCAAAAAATCGAGCAGAACAGCATCAGCTGGAGCAAAAGAAGTATTTGAAACGGCTGAAAGAATTCATCTAAAGAATTTTTATACCGCTGAGGATATCAGTAACACAGAACATATAGGTTCAGTTTCTGGACTTGCTCCGTTTTTGAGAGGACCCTATTCATCAATGTATGCTATTCGTCCATGGACAATTCGTCAATACGCTGGATTTTCTACAGCTGAAGAATCAAATGCTTTTTATAGAAGAAATTTAGCCGCTGGACAAAAGGGACTATCTGTAGCATTTGATTTAGCAACGCACCGTGGTTACGATTCTGATCATGAACGTGTTGTTGGTGATGTTGGAAAAGCAGGTGTTGCTATCGACTCGATTTTGGACATGAAAATATTGTTCGATCAAATTCCTTTGGACCAAATGTCGGTTTCAATGACAATGAATGGTGCTGTGCTTCCAATCATGGCGTTTTATATCGTTGCTGCAGAAGAACAAGGAGTTTCTCTTGAAAAATTATCCGGAACTATCCAAAATGATATCCTGAAAGAATTCATGGTTCGAAATACATATATCTATCCGCCAGAACCTTCCATGCGGATTATCACAGATATATTTGAATTTACGGCCAAGAACATGCCTTTGTTCAACTCTATTTCCATTTCTGGCTATCACATGCAAGAAGCTGGTGCAACTGCTGCCATTGAACTTGCATATACCTTGGCGGATGGATTAGAATATCTTCGAGCGGGAATTAAAGCGGGAATGGATGTCGATCAATTTGCTCCCCGATTAAGTTTCTTCTGGGCGATTGGAATGAATCACCATATGGAAATTGCTAAAATGCGCGCTGGTCGTTTAATATGGTCGAAATTGGTAAAACAATTTAATCCTTCAAACGATAAATCACTTGCCTTACGAACACATTGTCAGACATCTGGTTGGAGTTTAACTGAACAAGATCCATTTAACAATGTTGCGCGTACTTGTATAGAAGCATTGGCAGCCGCATTGGGTGGAACGCAGTCATTGCACACAAATGCGTTGGATGAAGCAATTGCATTACCAACTGATTTCTCCGCTCGAATTGCTCGAAATACGCAAATTTATCTGCAAGAAGAGACGGGTATTACTTCATTTATAGATCCATATGGAGGTAGTTTTTACATTGAAAAATTAACTGAGCAACTAACAGAAGAAGCTTGGAAGTTAATACAAGAAGTAGAAGAACTTGGAGGAATGGCTAAAGCGATTGAAACGGGACTCCCAAAAATGCGCATTGAAGAAGCTGCAGCAAGAAAACAAGCGCGAATTGATTCTGGAAAAGATATTATTGTTGGCGTAAACCGCTACATTGCAGATGAAAACAACCAACAAAAGATAGACATTCTTGAGGTTGATAATACAAAAGTCCGCGATGCTCAGCTTGGAAGATTAAAACAATTGAAAGCAAACCGAAATGAAGAAAAGGTGCAAGTTCTTTTAGTAGAATTAGAAAATGCAGCCCGTAATCATGAAGGAAACTTATTAGAAATTGCTGTTCGTTGCGCAAGAGAAAGAGCCTCATTAGGCGAAATTTCATTTGCCATGGAAAAAGTATACGGCAGATATCAAGCTACTATCCGCTCTATTAGTGGAGTTTATTCTCATGAAGCTATGAACGATACAGATTTTACAAAAGCGCGCGAATTGACAGAGAAATTTGCCACGTTAGAAGGCAGACGACCACGTATAATGATTGCAAAAATGGGACAAGATGGTCATGACCGTGGAGCAAAAGTCATTGCTACTTCATTTGCCGATATTGGATTCGATGTAGATATTGGACCGTTGTTCCAAACTCCGCATGAGGCAGCAAAACAAGCAGTTGAAAATGACGTTCATATTTTAGGCGTTTCTTCATTAGCGGCTGGACACAAAACACTCATCCCTCAAGTTATTGAAGAACTCAAAAAAATGGGACGAGAAGATATCATGGTTGTTGCAGGTGGAGTTATTCCGCAGCAAGATTATGACTTCTTATTCAAAGCCGGAGTTTTTGGGGTTTTTGGTCCTGGAACTAAAATTTCAAAGGCGGCACAAGAAATTCTTGAATTACTTATAAAGAGTAATGAAACACTATAAAATATGGATGGTGTTTTTGTATTAACAAAATAGTTTATTACATTCGGCATAGTTATTGAAAAGTCGACTGCTACAAAATCAAACATTATGAAAAGAACATTCGGATTAATACTATTCTTAATTGCTGGACTATCAGCAAATGCGCAAGCTCCCAATTATGACGACCTAAAAATTCTCTATGCTGATGCCAATTATGAAAAATTGACAAAAGTTGCAGAGGGATATACTTTAAAAGAGGATCAAAAAAAGAATGCGCTTCCTTTCTTATGGTTAGCGAAAGGATTATACAAAATTTCTCTTTCCGGAACAGACGATGAAAAATACAAAAATGCCTACAAAGATGCAATTGCAGCGCTAGGCAAAGCAATGAAAAATGATAAGGATGGTTCTCAATTGACTGACCATACTGAATTTATCGACGAATTTCAATTTTCAATGGCGACATACATTGAAAATGAAATCACCGCGAAAGACTATAGCAAAGCTTCAGGTTGGATATTGAAATATTATAAAATCACCAAAAATTCGGTTGGGGCTAAATTTTTAGATGGTGCAACTAAATACAGAAAAGCAGATAAAGGTGGTGCTAACACATTATGGAAAGAAGCTGACTTACTTTTAGGAAAAATCACTTCGATTGAAGATTGGTCGGAGGCAGACAAAAAGATTTTACAATTAGGTGTGCTTCAAACAGCTGAATGTTACCTAGCTTCAAAACAAAAAGAAAAGGCTAAAACACTTTTAAATAAAATTGCTCAGTGGTACGAAGAGGACGCTGATTTCAAAGCAAAATATGACGAAATCGTCAACTAAATAATGAAAGCCCCGAAAGGGGCTTTTTTATTGTCAACAGTTTCGGTTTGATAATTATAAACGAATCAATTTAAGTAAAGTAAAACAATCACTATTTTTGAAATATGAAGAAGTATCTAAATTATTTCAAGAACAAGTACATTTTGACGATAACATTGTTTACGGTGTATTTCTTGTTTTTAGACGACGTAGATGTCTTTACTGTAATTAATCACAATTACAAACTTCACAAACTAGACGAAGCTAAGGTGGAGACAACTATCAAACTAGATAGTACCAAGAAATTGTTGCATAGAATGCGTTATTCAAGTGAATTGGAAAGTTTCGCACGTGAAGAAAAGTTATTCAAACAAGACAACGAAGAAATATTCGTAATTAGTTACGAATAGGTTCACTTAGCCCAACTGATTTCTGATCAAAAACCTTTTGATTATGTCCGTCAATCACTTTTGATCTTGGGAAATAAAACAATAAAATTTGCTTAAAATCATATCCTGATCGTGCCATTTTCATTGCACCTTCTTGACACAAACCTACACCATGTCCAAATCCACGGCCATTTATAACAACATCCTCCCCTTCAGGTCGACAGCTAAAATAAGTTGATTTCAAATTAAATTCTTCCCTTAGATCGCGCAAGGGAATCCCAAAAATTGGATCCAGATAAAAAGCCTTCCGATCGTCTTGATTAAAATTAAACATCATAGCAGCACAAGTACTGTCATGTATTGGGAAATTATACTTACTCACTAAAAATCTCTTCCACTTTTCTTGACTAATTCTAGTTTCCCAAGTAGCTTGTTTGGTATAAATACAAAATGTATCCTTAAAGGTTGATAAATAAGGAATTGATTCATTCCAAACATACTGAGGTTCACATGTTTGCCCGCCACAATTTGCATGAAAATACGAATCTATCAACTCTTCTTGACTGTCGGTTAAAACCAAGTTATGTGTTTGAATCACTGCACTATCGATAATTGAAGTAAAACGCATCATACTATGATACGCCTGACAATGTACCCTATCACACAATTGAAAGCCTTCTTTTTTATGTCTATCAAGGTATTTTGAAGCATACGAACGACTCATGATAGCTTGAACTTTATAATACTCCAAATGTTTACCTCCACCACCTTCAGATTCAACTACACCTGCCAAGTAATTGTCCATTTCAACAAGATTAACAACTGTAAGTGCATTTGATTTACATGAAATTTCAAAATCATCTTTGTATTTTCTAGCCTTCAAAACAGGTGTTTTGGATGTCAAGGTAAGTGAAGTATTCACAAGCGTTTGAACGAGCAGTACTTTTGAAAATTCTCCCAACTCTTGCGCTCCTATTTTTAGTTTAACTACACCATTAGAAGTCGCATTCAATTCAACGAATTCGTTCGGAAGTATAACACCAAAATAATTTGTGTCTGCAAATACTGCATAACTGCCATCATTATATGAAAAGCTAATTCTTTTGATTGAATGATCACGAAGCACGCCAATACGCATCTGTTGTGCATTAAGCACGATCAAATTCAGTAATAAAGACATCAAAACAATATACTTCACGGGACAAAAATAAATGATAGCCAATCAGATATGAACAGCCTATTGAATAGTTTTCAACAAGGACCGTGCAACTTTTGTACTAGCACCACCATCACCAAGTATTTCTTTCAGAATTTTAAAGTCATTCAGCATCGTTTCACGATTCGCACCACCTACTTTTATCTTTTCAATTTCCGCTTTAATACGCTGTGGATTGCATTCATGTTGAATCAATTCAGTTACGACTTCTCGATCCATGATTAAATTGACAAGTGAAATAAATTTGATTTTTATTAAGCGCTTGGCAATTTGATAACTAATGGAGGAACCTTTGTAACATACAACTTCAGGAATCCCCAACAAAGCTGTTTCCAAGGTAGCTGTGCCAGAAGTTACAATACCAAATTCTGCAAGAGACAATAAATCATAAGTTCTTCCTTGAACAATTTTTGCACCTTTTGGAAGAAATGGAGTATAAAAAGAAGCGTCCAAACTCGGAGCACCTGCAACAACAACACAATAATTTGTATAATCCTTCAACGCTTCAAGCATAATTGGCAGCTTCACTGAAATCTCTTGTTTTCTGCTTCCGGGTAAAACAGCAATAATTGGTTTGCCTTCTGGATTGATTTCTTTCAGAAAAGAAGATGTATCAATATTCTCTTTTCGGTAATTATCGATCGCATCAAGTAAAGGGTGACCAACATATTCAACCGAAAAATTGTGTTTTTTGTAAAAATCCTTTTCAAATGGCAGAATAACAAACATTTGATCTACACATTGTTTAATCTTTTTCACTCTAGATTCTTTCCATGCCCAAACTTGTGGTGAAACATAGTAGGCAACACGGATACCTTGTGACTTAGCCCATTCAGCGATACGTAAATTGAAACCTGGATAATCAATCAAGACCAATATATCAGGTTTAAACTCACTGATATCAGTTTTACAAAAACGCAAGTTTTTAGCAATCGTTCGCAAATTCATCACCACCTCAATAAATCCCATGAAAGCTAGATCACGAATGTGCTTAACAGGTTTGCCTCCAATTTCTTCCATTCTATCTCCACCCCAAAATCTAAAATCAAGATTGTTCGATTCATTCAATAAAGCCTTCATCAAATTGGCTCCATGCAAATCACCAGAAGCTTCACCAGCAATGATATAGATTTTTGATCTACCCATTATAACATGAAATTGACATAAAGAATGTAAGGTAAAAACAACATTGTTGCGACTATAATTCCCATAGCTAAACCCCATTTTTCACGATTCAGGCTCAGATAAAACCAAATCAAATTCGATATAATCGCGATTGAAATTATTTTACTTCGAACAATCGAAGCATCCATGAATTTTGACATGAGTTGTGAAAATTGAAAGTTCTCTATCCAACTCAGCATTAAAATTACCAAGGGAATAAAAATCAAAGGTGAAATAATACCAATGATTAACCCATAAGTATGATTCTTTGTCCAATTTCTCAAATTCATAGTTCCCAGTTATTAAATTCAGCCATTGTAGAATAGGCTGTCATATCAAATTGTGTAGGTACAACACTCGCATAACCCTTCGATAAGGCAAATAAATCTGTATCCTCACCTTTATCATGATTAGAAAATTCACCAGTTAACCAATAATAAGGTTTTCCAAATTGATCTAAACGTTTGTCGAATCGGTCCGCCCAAAAAGCGTGTGCTTGTCTACAAACTTTTACTCCTTTAATATCCTCACTCTTCACTTTTGGAATATTTACATTCAAACATACATGCGGAGGAAAATTCTTCTGAAGAATCTTTTCGATGAGTTGGCGCGCGATTAATTGTGCACCAGAAAAATCAGCATTCGCGTCAAAATCTGCTAAAGAAAATCCAATAGATGGAATGTTTTCCATAGCTCCTTCGACGGCTGCAGACATTGTTCCAGAATACAAAACATTCGTCGATGTATTTTCGCCATGATTGATTCCCGATAATAATAAGTCAGGTTTACGGTGCAAAATCTCGTAAATGGCCAATTTAACACAATCTACTGGAGTTCCAGTACACGTGTAAGCATTATCAAATAAAACAGATTTATCTAATCGTAAAGGATGATTGACAGTAATTGCATGCCCCATTCCAGATTGAGGTTTATCGGGCGCGACAATTAACACTTCTCCAAAATCTAAAGCTACTTCAATTAACGACTTAATTCCCTTAGCAGAAATGCCATCATCATTCGTTATTAAAATTAAAGGCTTTTTCATTGTGATATATTAATTCTTTTCAATGCGAAAGTAACGATTCTGAAAGAAAATCTTTTAGTTAACTGAGCATTAATTTTACACATGGCGACCAAGAAATACGGATTTTGGTTTATCTTTGATTAACATCTTTCCAAACTATGACAACATCCGAACTATTAAGCGAAGTAAAGCAAATCACGGAAAACAACATTCGTATTCTACGCACGCGATTTTCTGGACTTTCATCAGAGCAAAAAAACTGGAGAAAAGATTCAAATTCGTGGAATATCAATGAAGTATTTGCACATTTAAATTCTTATGCTGCATATTATCATCATGCTTTTATTCGAAAAATAGAGAAAACGCGCTTCAGAGAGCCACGTGAGAACTTTATTTCTTCACCTCTTGGTCGTTCAGCATGGAAATCAATGAAATTAGGGAATATGAACAATATTCGTCGAAAAATGAAAACACAAAGAGCGTATAATCCATTATTCGACTCAAGTTTAGTAAGTGATGATGAAGGAGAGA